>CAIUHT010001073.1 GCA_903898975.1 uncultured Planctomycetaceae bacterium | reverse complement strand
TATTAACCCATTCTTTCAGGAATCAAACATGATCATGAAACTGCTTCCTTTGGGAACACTGTTGGCTAGCTTTGCCATTTTGGGTTGTGGGTCTGACCTGCCCAAGCCGCCTCCCAAGCTGGCTACCGTTCCAGTGGAGGGCATTGTCACGTTGAATGGCAAACCCGCGGAGGGTGTTACCATTGCCATGCACCACAGCGAAGGCAAGGTGGCGCCCCGTGGCACTTCCGATAAGAGTGGAAAATTCTCCATCACCACCTATGGCAACAACGATGGAGCCCCCGAGGGTTCCTACAAGGTGACCGCTGCCAAGTCGGTGGTGAAGGAAATATCCCCCGGTGTGCTGGCACCCCCGCCCCCGGGTGGTTTCAAGTCGGATATCCCCCCGAAGTACGAGGGTATCAGCACCACCGATATCCAGGTCGAGATCAAAGCCGGCCAGAAAAATGAATTGAAGATCGATCTCAAGTAAAACTGTCTGAATAAGAAAAGCCCGCAGGCTTTGTACCTGCGGGCTTTATTTTTTAAGGCTCTTCCTTTTTCCTTCAGGCGCTTTTCTTGTCCGCGCTGGGAAGCTGGGAATCGATCAGTTTGACCTCGCCCTTGATCACCTTGTCGTTGATAACAAACTTGCCCTTGTTTTCCAGTTCAGGCAGTTCGTACTGCATGTCGAGCATAATTTCCTCGACAATGCTGCGCAGACCACGGGCGCCGGTGTCGCGTTCCTTGGCCATCTTGGCAATCTGCCTGAGGGCGGAAGTATCGAACTCCAGTTCCGCGCCTTCCATATCGAAAAGCTTCTGATACTGGCGAACCAGGGCGTTGCGTGGTTCGGTAAGAATGCGAATCAGGGCATCTTCATCCAGCGGATCCAGCGGCGCAAGCACGGGCAGGCGGCCGATGAATTCGGGAATCATGCCGAACTCGACGAGATCGTCGCTGGTGACTTGATTCAAAAGCTGGCCCAGGTTGCGTTCCTTGTCTTCGGGATTGCTGCCGAAGCCGATGGTCTTTTTACCAAGTCTGCGGGAAATGGTTTCATCCAAGCCCACGAAGGTACCACCGCAAATGAAAAGTATGTTGGTCGTATCCAGTTGGATGTACTGCTGTTCGGGGTGCTTGCGGCCCCCCTGGGGCGGGACGTTGGCGACGGTCCCTTCGAGCATTTTCAGCAGGGCCTGCTGCACCCCTTCGCCCGACACGTCGCGGGTGATCGAGACGTTCTGGCTGGTCTTGCCAATCTTGTCGATCTCGTCGATGAACAGGATGCCCCGCTGGGCCTGCTCGATGTCGAAGTCGGCGGCGTGCAGCAGCTTGAGCAGCAGGTTCTCGACGTCCTCACCCACGTAGCCCGCTTCGGTGAGGGTGGTCGCGTCGCCAATGGCGAACGGGACCTGCAGGGCCCGGGCCAGGGTGCGGGCGAGCAGGGTCTTCCCCGAGCCCGTCGGACCAATCAGCAGGATGTTCGACTTCTCGATTTCGACGTCGTTCTCAGCGTCGGAAGCGAGCATCAGCCGCTTATAGTGGTTGTGCACCGCAACTGCGAGCACCTTCTTGGTCTGCTGCTGCCCAATCACGTAATTGTCGAGCTGCGAGACAATCTCGCGGGGGGTCGGAACCTTGTTGAAGAGGGGCCGCGACGTGCCCCGCCGGCGCTTCTCCTGGTCGAGAATCGACTGGCAAAGCTCAATGCATTCCCCACAGATGTACACATCGCCCGGTCCTTCGACGAGCGGTCCGACATCGCGGTAGCTTTTGCGGCAGAAAGAACAATTGGCGTTCTTCTTGCCGGCGGTGGCTCGGTTTCCGGTGCCGAAGTCTTTTCCGGTGGGCATCAGTGTTCTCGGGCTAGCAACAACGCGTCACGCGATGGCGACAACTTCTCGACGTACACCCTGCGGCAAACTGCGTTCCATCGCCCGGGAAAGGCGGGGGGGTGGAAACACACCCCGCCCTTTGGCCAGCGGCCTGGGTGAGGCCAGCGGCCGTTCCTCCAGTCTATCAGGTCTGCCCATCTTCACCAGACCGCGTTTCCGTCACCGTCGGGTCGACGGGCAGAGCGGGACTGGCGGGGGGATGGGCAGCGGGGAATGGCTGGCTCGGCGGGGGTTTGGCCCCCGTCACGGCCCGCGCAATTCGCCCCTTGATGTTTCGGAATTCCTCTTCGCTGATCTGACCCTCTGCCAGCATTTCCCGATACTCGTCGAGCATTCGCAGCCCGCCCCCGGAATCATCGGTACCCTCGCGCCAGTAGCACCTGGCGTAATAAACCGCGAGTGCCAGCGCCAGCAGCAAAACCACCAACGCCAGACCATAATACAGCGTTTGCAGGGGATCGGGTGTGAAGGTCCGCTGCGCCAGCACGGGCCACCCGGCACCGCCCCCCACCCCCGCGCGACCCACGACCACGATGCCGCAATTCATGCAGGCCCCCCCACCGTGGGGGTGAGCCAGGTTTGCCACTTTTTCTCAAGTTCCTCGACCTGCGACGCCATCACTTCTTCGCAGGGGAGCGACTCACGCTCGCCCGCAGGCTGAGTTCCCTGGCTGGCCCGCTCGACCAGCAGTTCCGCAATCCGGACTCCCAGCTGCCGGTACGGTCGGGCCAACAGCATCTGCACCTCGCCCGCCTTGAGCCGCGCCAACTGGGCGGGGAAGGCATCCATCGCCACGCAGACCACTTCGCCCGGCTGCCAGGGAAACCGGTCTGCGTTTGAACCGTCGCCATTCGCCCCGCCGGCATTCCCCGCGGGAGCATTCGCCCCGGCGTCGCCACCTCCCGCCCCGAGGTCGAGCGGCCAATCTCCGAGGAGCACCCAACCATCGATGGGGCCCGCCTCACGATGCGCGGCGACCAGCGTCTTCAGCGCGTCCCCCGGGGTGCCGGTGTGCAGGAATGTGCCCGCCAGGCGCACCTCTTCGTGTCGGACCGCCTCGACCTGGGCAGCATCGATCCGCCTTTGCAGCAGCGATGACTCGCGGGAACCTCCAAGGATCGCGATCTGGAACCCGCTCGCGTCGGGATGGCGTTCCCGCAGCAGGGCGACGCAGCGGCGCATCAGCGTCTGTCCCGCCTGGACCTCGTCCAATCCCAGGAACAGAAATCGCGACGAGTCTGGCAGGTCGGTGTTGAAACAGAGCACCGGCACCCCTCGGGCCGCGGCATCGATCACCGCCTGCGTCAGGCTCTCGGCCTCCGCCACCTCGATCGCGATTCCCGCCGCCTCTTCGCGAACCAACTGCTCGATCCACTCCACCTGGGCCGCTGGATTCTCTCGGTCGGGGGCCAGCACCGAGAGTTCCACGGGAATGGGCAGCGATGCGCTCAATTCAGCCGCCCGCTGTTGCGCGGCGTTCGCGGCGGCGCGAAACGCGATGGAATCACGGTGGCGGCCAATCAGGCCCAGGCGATACTTCAGGGTGGGGCGGGGGCTCGAACCCGTCGGAGGTGTCGACCCGCCGCACCCCACCACACCTGTCAGCGAGGCGAGGCTCCCCCCGCCCGCAACGGCACACTGCACCAGCCAGGATCTGCGGGAGATGGGGAGCGAGTGCGGCATCAGGAAAACCAGCGGCAAGTCGGCGCGAGGCTGCACGGCCTCGCTCGGTGCTGATCGGAAGGTGTCGGGCAATACAGCCGCCCGGGCCGCAAGTGTACCACGTTTCAACGCTGTTTCCACGAACCGCCCCCCCGGGCCTCGGCCCGGCTGTCGCCGACCAATCGCTCAGCCCTGGTCAAGACACCGCAGCCCCTCAAGTTGCTGAGCGTGGGGGCGAAGCCAACGCGAGAACGGTGTCGCCGGCCAAGGTCAGGCCCCCGATCGAGCACCCGGCCGATCGAGCACCCGGCCGATCGAGCACTCGGCCGATCGAGCACTCGGCCGATCGAGCACTCGGCCGATCGACCACTCGGCCGATCGACCACTCGGCCGATCGACCACTCGGCCGATCGAGCACCCGGCCGATCGAGCACTCGGCCAATCGGTTACCAGGCCGGTTGCGCACCACGCCGAGCGGACAATGAGCCGCTTGGGCAACAGCCCCGGCCCAGCAATCGCGACCGTAAGTCAGCGGGGCGGGGCCCTCAGCGGTTGGCAGTCCGCTGCTCGCGGGGCTGTCTTTCCGCCCCGCCCCAGTCGAAGGCGAGGTCGAGGGCGGGAGCAGAGTGCGTCAGGGCCCCCACGCTGATTCGCTCCACACCGGTCTGCGCAATCGCCCCAATGGTCTGCAGATTCACCCCTCCCGAGGCTTCCAGCTCGACCCCGGGGGCCAGCTGGTCGCGGAGGGCAACCCCCTCCCGCAGTTGCGCCACGCTCATATTGTCGAGCAGCACCATGTCGGGTTGCACGGGCAGCACTTCCGCCAGTTGGGCCAGGGTGTCGACCTCGATTTCGAGCGGCACACCAGGGGCCTTTTGCCGACAGAGGCTCACCACCCCCGCCAGCGTGTGGTTGGGGTCGGCGGCCAGCCAACCAGCCACGTGGTTGTCCTTCACCAGCAGCATGTCGAACAGCCCCATGCGATGATTCCTTCCCCCTCCCGCCCGGACGGCGTATTTGTCGAGCAGCCGCCAGCCCGGGAGCGTCTTGCGGGTGTCGAAGACACGGGCCCGGGTCCCCTGCACCTCGGCGACGTAGCGGGCGGTCAGCGAGGCGACCCCCGAGAGGTGCAATAGAAAGTTGAGTGCCGTCCGCTCGGCGGTCAGCAGGCTTCGCAGCGGTCCCCGCAGCTCGGCGACCCGCGTCCCCGGCCGCACGGGGGAGCCGTCGGCGACCAGCACCGCGACCTCAATCCGGGGGTCGAACCGATTCATCACCAGGGGCAGCAGCACTCCCCCCGCCAGCACACCCGCCGCGCGGACGACGACATCGACGCGGGCCCACTCCCGCTCGGGAATCAGCACCGTCGAGGTGACATCGACCTGGCCCGCCAGATCTTCGCGCAGACTCCATTCAATCAGTTGCAGGGCGGCTTCCCGCTCGGCTGGTTGCAGCGGACTCATGAGGCGATTGGCAGTCGGACTGGAGTTGAGGAACAGAACGTGAGGAACAGAACGTGAGGCGCAGTCGGTTACAGCAGGCACAAGCACGGGTCGCACCGCCGTCCCGGGCACGATCTGGCCCGCGGTCCGGGCCGGGTTGCTCGGCCCGCTTGACCGGGGCTGCCAGGGAGGGGGCGGGGACCACAGGAAGACCCATCGCGCCCGCCAGTGCTCATGGTAACCGACAACCGCTCCGCTGCACGCCTCGACGGCGTGGGGGAATCGATCGCTTGTGACACCTTTGGCGATTGGCGAGAATTGACCGCGTCTTTGAGAGCAACTGGCATGTCGGCGGTGGGTGGGGCGGAGTCCAGTTCCCCCGGGGGGGGATTCGGCACGCCAGGCCTGCGGTTCGAGCCTGCTCGAGCCAGCCTGCCCGGAAACAGCGGCCCCCTGGGTGGCTGCCAGGGCTCCGCTGCCAAAGAGCAAGTGCCAGATCGGACAAGTGACAAAACAAGACGGTGCCAGGATCGGGCGCCGAAGATCCGCTGATTGAAGGGCAACACGCGTGATGACTGATTCGCTGCGACAGGTCGGGAGGCGGCTGCTGCCCGGAATCTTGTGCCTGCTGGCTTCCGGGGGAGTGGCCCCGCTGTCTTCCGGCCCCACCCCGGCCAGTGCCGAAGAGCCCTCCGCCGCCCCGTTGGCCGAGTTCTACGGCTTTTCGCCCCTCGAGATCTACAAGCTGCAACTGCGATCGGGGAATCTGCTGGCGGGGGAATTCACCGCCGACACCCTGAACGACCTGGTGCTGGTCGACAACAGCAACAGTCGACTCGATCTGCTGCAGCAGCGGACCGCCGAGGCGATGGCTGCCGCGGCGCAGGCCAAGCCCGGCCGGGTCAACGCCCTCCCGGGTGATCGCCGATTCGAGCAGCGGAAGATCCCGCTCGATCGCGAGGTCGCCACCCTGGCGGCGGGCGATTTCAATCACGATGGCCAGCAGGATCTGGCCTGGTTCGCCGTCCCCGACCAGTTGGTCATCGCCCTGCAGGGCGCGGGGGGAGATTTCACCAACCGGCGGCGGATGCGGCTGCCCGATGTGCAACCGGCCCAGTGGGTGCTGGCTGCGGGCGACCTGAATCACGACCAGCGGGCCGACCTGGTGGTCTTGGGGAAGAACGACACCTATGTGATCCATCAGCTGGAAGGGGGCGAGCTGGCAAGTCCGATCCGCCTGATGAACACGACCGAAAACCTGGGACTCGCCCAGGTCGCCGACCTCGATGGCGACGGGCGGAACGATCTCTCGTACCTCAATGCCAGTGATTCGGAGCGGCCGTTCTGCGTGCGACTGCAGGGGCCGGATGGCCGCCTGGGCCCCGAGCTGCGGTGTGAACTGGCGAAGACGCGCGGCATGACCCTGGCGAATCTCGACGGGAAACCAGGGCTTGAACTGCTGGCGATCGAAGCCCAGACCGGCCGGGTGAAGGTGCACCAGCTGCAGCAGTCGCAGACCCGCGATGGGGAACTGGCGGGACAGCTGATCCAGTACGGGTTCGGGCAGTCGGGCAAGAATCGCGACCTCGCGACGGGCGATGTGAACGGTGATGGGCTGATTGACGTGGTGGTCAGCGATCCCGACGCGGCACAGATGATTGTGTTCGTCCAGCGTCCGGGAGCGGGGCTCGACCTGGGAAGCACCTTCCCCGGCCTGGTGGGGGCCGAGCAGGTGCGGATCGCCGATCTCGACGGCGACCAGCGGCAGGAAGTCGTGGTGCTGAGCACCAAGGAGAAGACCCTGGGGGTCAGCCGGATGGAGAACGGCCGCCTCGGCTTTCCCGTCTCCCTCACCACCGAGCGGGAACCAGCCGCCATGGACGTGACCGATCTCGACGGCGATGGCCGGCCCGAGGTGGTCTATGTGGCCCGGGAGCGGTCGGGGCAGTCTTCGAAATACTTTCTGCAGGCTCTGTCGCGGGGAGCGGACGGTGCGACGGTGCCGCGGAAGTTCGGCGACACCGAGAATGTCGCGCTCAATCTCAAGGCGGCACCCGACCGGCTGCTGGCCCTGGATGCGAACCGGGACGGCCGGCCCGACTACCTGGTGTTCGCGGGGGCCGACAAGCCTCCCACATTCCTGGCGACGGGCGCGAATGGAGTGCCCGTGGAGGTCACTTCGACCGAGGCGGGCTTCGGACTGGGGAATGTCGCCGCGGGGGGACTGTTCGCTGGCCAGCTGGAGGAGCCTGTCATCCTGGTCGCCCAGAGCAACTTCGCGCGGAACGTGACCGCGTCCGACAAGAATCAGTGGCGGGTGGTGGACCAGTACAACGCCGCCGAGTCGGGAGCCAAGATTGTGGGAGTGGCGACACTCGATCTCGACGGCGAAGCGGGGCGCGAGATTGTGCTGGTCGACACCGGGGTGCGCAAGCTGCGAATCTTGCGGAAAGAGGGGGCGCTGTATCGTCCCTGGCGCGAGGTCGACACCGGGGCATTCCCGTACAAGGGGGTCCAGGTGGCCGACCTGAATGGTGATCGCCGCGACGACCTGCTGCTGTTCGGCGACAACAAGTTTGGGGTGCTGTACGCCGGGCGGTCTGACCCGCGACTGAAGACAATCGCCACCTACGAGTCAAAGCTGGAGAAGATCTTCTTCAACGACCTGGCGGTGGGTGACCTGAATGGCGACGGTTCGCCCGATGTGGCGGTCGTGGACACGCAGTCGCAATTCGTGGACATCTTGAATTACACCCCCGAGGCGGGGCTGCGGCACGCCGTGCACTTCAAGGTCTTCGAGGCCAAGAGCCTGGGGGCCGAGGAACGCTCGGGGAGCGACCCGCGCGAGGTGGTGATCACCGATGTGACGGGCGATGGACTGGCCGACCTGGTGCTGCTGTCGCAAGACCGGGTGCTGGTCTACCCGCAGGATGCGGCCCCGGCGGCGGCAGCCGGGGCCCCCGCGGCGAAGGCCCCCGCTCCGTAAAGCTGCCAGCAGGCTGGCGGCCGGCCACGCCCTGAGTCACCACCCTGACTCAGCCTCGCCGTCTCTTCCACCCCCGCCCAGCCCACCCCTGCCCGAGGCGTTCCCGTCCGTTCACGAACCGTCTCCGATCGCGCACCAACTTAAGTCTTGGGGGCGGGGGGAGCGTGATCGCCGCACCATGGGGGGCCGCGGGCAGGAGAGCACCGCCGACCGCGTCCGTCGGGGATTCGCACCGCAAGCTGGGGGGCCGGCGCAACCCGGGGACATTGGGCAAACGACGGTCTTTGTTCGTCTTGACCCATTTGTTCGAGCCAGCGTAGAGTCCCTCCGCCCAAGAGGGGCGAATTCTCGTGGGGACAGTCTGATTGCAGACCCGGGACGTGGCATGGAGGTGGGAGGTGGGCGCGCTGTTGGCGTGCGCGCTGGCGGTCCGCCTGGGGCTCGCCTGGGGTGTGCAACAGCGGGTCGAACGGACGCCAGGCCGGCTCTGCCTGGTCGCCGGTGATGCCGAGGGATATTGGGAACTGGCCCGCAACGTCGTTCAGCGCGGGGAATTCACCCTCTACACTCCCCCCCGCCGGGTGCTGCGGATGCCCGGCTTCCCCCTGTGGCTGGCCGCAGGAATGCGGCTGTTTGGCGAGCGAGTGCTGTGGCACCGCCTGGGTCTCGCCTGCGTCGGGACCGTAGCCTGCGGACTGACCTGCCTGCTGGGTTGGGTGCTGGGAGGGCGTCCGGTTGGGCGCTGCGCTGGCTGGCTGGCAGCCCTGCACCCCGGCCTGGCCGGGCTGAGCGTGCTGCTCTTGAGCGAAACGCTGTTCGCCTGCTGCCTGACCGCCAGCCTGGTCTGCCTGGCGCTGCTGCTGCGGTCTGTGCGGCGCCACTCGCGCGGGGCCAACGCCTCCGCTCTCCGTGAACCCACCGGGCTGGCACAGACAGCGAGCAGTCGCGCGACCGGGGGCGAGGCGCTGTTTGGTCCCGGTTGGCCCTGGGGGGGGCTGTGCGGCGTGCTGTGCGGGCTGGCCACGCTGGTTCGGCCGACCTGGCTGCCCATCGCGCCACTCGCCGCGCTGTGGCTGCTGCTGGGGCGGACCCCGGCGGTCCCGCGTGCGCGGCTGCGCGGACCGGCACTGGCTCTCATTGCGGGCCTGGTGCTGACCATGACTCCGTGGGCCTGGCGGAACTGGCGCGTCGTGGGGCATCCGGTCGTCACGTCGCTCTGGGCGGGAGCCAGCCTGTACGACGGACTGCATCCCGGTGCCACGGGGGTCAGTGACATGCGGTTCATTGAAGCCGACGGTCTGTTTGACTCACTGACCGAGTATGAAGTCGACCGGCACTATCGCGCGGCGGCCCAGCAGTTCGCCTGGAACAACCCCCGCCGGGTGTTCGAACTGGGGGTGGTCAAACTCTCCCGCTTCTGGAACCCGCTGCTGAACGCCGGGGAACTCGATCCTGGGCCGATCGGCTGGCTGGTGGGAGCGTGGGAACTGGCCCTTTGGGTGGCGGCCCTGCGCGGGCTGTGGCACTGGCGGAGAGACTGCTGGGCGGTTTGTCTGACGGCGGGGCCCGTGCTGTTCCTGTCACTGGTGCACTGCGTGTTCATTGGGTCGGTCCGCTACCGGCTTCCCGCCGAGTACGCGCTGTTGGTTGCCTCGGCGGTCGGGTTGCTGGTCACTGGTACCCCGGGGCGGTCGCCCTCCCCTCGAGGCGTGGGGTAAACCGGCAGCATGCACAAGACCCTGTTCATCCTGCTGCTGATGCTGGTCGCGGGCTCCGCCGTTGGGGGATCTTACGCCTATTACATCTGGTACCACAGTGACGAACTGCTGCGGACCCAGTTGCTGCAGCAGACCGGTCGGCTCTTGCCCGGCTGGCAGATCACGGTGGCCCGGGCCCGCTTCGACTTCCAGGGACGCATCCACGCCCATGGCGTGCGGATTGGGGTGGGCGAGAACGATGCCCGCCTGCTGGAGATCGACGAGGTGGTGGTGACCATCGACCAGGGCCGGATCGCGGATGAAAATCCCCGCATCCGCCGGATTGAACTGCAACGTCCACGGCTGTGGTTGCAGCGGGACGCCGACGGGGTCTGGAGCCACTCGCAACTCCCCCCCATTCCTCCCCCGCAGGGGCTGCTGCCAGAGTGGACCATGCACCGCCTGACGGTGCAGTTGCGGGTCGCTTCCGCCGACGGGGAAGCCGCGTTCGAACATCGCCTGGATGATGGCGAGCTGAAACTTTCGGCCGAGGGGCGGCGGCAGTACGCCCTGGCGTTCGAGTCCAGCTCGAACCTGGCCGAGCAGGTCGCCCTCGACGGAAGCTGGCACCTGGACGCCCGCAGTGGAGAACTGCGGGGACAGCTGGGTCGACTGCGAGTGGATGACCGGCTGCTCGAACTGGTCGCCGAGTTTTCTCCCGAGTTCCATCGCGGCATCGAGACCGCCCGGCAGAAGTTGGCCGCGCGCCTGGCCCCCCCCACCGAGCCCACCGCAGGGGCCCCCCCGCCCGCCCTGGGACCACTGGGCCTGCTGGTCACCACCGATGTCGATTTCGAATTGCAGCGTGACCGGCCGGGCGAGCCCATTCGGCATGCGGTCCGCGTGCAGGTGCTGGAGGGGGAAGTCTCGCACCCGCCACTCGATTTTCCCCTGACCGACCTGCGGGGCCGCGGGCTGATTGACAACGACCGCATCGCCTTTGAAGAGATCTCGGCCCGCAGTGGCCCGATTGGTGTGCTGATTCCCTCAGTGCGGGTGGAGCGGCGGGGCGACCTGCGCCCCATCCGGGTCGAGGTGCAGGTGACGGATCTGCCGCTCGATGACCGGGTGGTCGCGCTGCTCCCCCCCACACCCCGCAAGCTGTATCTCGACACGCGGCCCACGGGACGCGTCGGGGTGCAGGCGACGGCCGAGACCGATGGGGAATCTCCCTGGCAGGTCGAGTGGACGCTCCGCCCCCAGGATTGCACCGCCCGGCATGTGGAGTTTCCCTACCTGATCGAGTCGGTCACCGGGACGGTCACCCAGCGGGATGGAGTGATCCGGGCGGAGTTGAGCGGCATGGCCGGACGGCAGCCTGTGCGGATGGCGGGCGAGACCATCGATCCCGGCCCCGAGGCCGAGTCGAACTACGAACTGCAGGTCGACAACCTGCCCATCGACAGCCGGCTGCGCGAGGCCGCCCCGGCCCCCCTCCGCAAGGTGCTCGACACGCTGCAGATCCAGGGAACGGTTGGGGGTCGAGTCTGGTTGCGACGCCCGCGGGGACTGCGGCAACCGACGGTGCCCGTGGTCGATGTGAACGTTCGCAACGCCAACCTGTTGCCCAAGATGTTCCCCCTGGCCCTCAGCCGCTGTTCGGCCCGCGTACAGGGCTCGGGGAAAAAATGGAAATTCACCGCCGGCCGGGGCTGGCACGATCGGACTGGCTTCACCACCCATGGTGATTATCAGCCCGACGAAAATGGGGTCCCCCGGCTGACCATGCGGTTCACCGCCCAGGATCTGCGCTTCGACCGCTCGCTGTACGAGGCGCTGACCGACGAATTGCGGAGCGTCTGGTACGAGATCAATCCCGAGGGACAGGCCCAGGTCGAGGGACTGGTCGACTGGAGCCCGGCCGATGGGCGCCGCCCACGCGTGGAACTCGACGCCGAGGTCAAAGACGCTTCGCTCGCCCTCCGTTCCTTCCCCTACCCCATGCGGAACATCACCGCGCGGGTGGCCTATCGGGAGGGGGAAGTGAGGATCCAGCAGTTCGAGGGGCATCATGATCAGACCCGGCTGAGAACTGAGGCGGTGGGGACAATCAACGAGGCGGGCGAATGGCGGTTTCGCTGTGAGCCACTGTTCGTGGATGACCTCGACGCGGGGGTCACCTTCCGGCGGGCACTCCCCGGCACGCTCCGGTCGGTGGTCGACGCCTTCGACCTGCGGGGGAACGTGTCGCTCGCCGGGATGATTGAACTGCGGGGTGTGCGAGGGGACGACTATCCCGTCACCGCCGCCTGGAATCTCAACACGGTCTATGCCGGGAACAGCGTCACTGCCGGGCTGGAACTGCAGGAGATGCACGGCAAGTCGCAGTTCACCGGAACGTGGGATGGCGAGGCGGTGCGAGCCGGTGGACGGATCACCCTCGATTCGGTCAAGGTGCTTGGCTACCAGTTGACCGATGTCGACGGTCCCATCCTGATCGACAACCGGCAACTGATCCTGGGTTCGCGAGCGGTGCTCGAACGGGGCAATGCGACCGAGATTCCCGATGGGGAGCGGCTCACCGCCAGCTTCCTGGGGGGGGTGCTCGCTGTGGACAGCCTGGTGCGCATGGGCGAGCCGTTGCGGTACGACGTGCGGGTGGGACTGCGGAACGGCCTGCTCGAGCGGTACAACCAGCTCTACCTGTCGGGCGCGGGCCGGCTCTCAGGCGTGCTCAATGGCGTCTTGTTCCTGACGGGGACAGGGACCGATTTCCGGCAATTGAAAGGGAACGGGCGGCTGGTGATCGAACCGGCCGATCTCTACGACCTCCCGCTGCTGCTCGCGATTTTCCGCGTCATGTCGCTGCAGACAGCCGAGGTCGCAGCGTTTGATCGGGCCCAGTTCGACTTCAACGTCCGCAACGGACTGGTCAACTTTGACCGCATGAACCTGCAGGGAGAATCGATCTCGCTGTTCGGCCGGGGGACGGTGCGAATCAATGACCGGCGGATCAAGCTCGACTTTTACTCGGCCTCGGGCCGACGGCAGATTCCCATTCCGATTCTGCGCGAGGTCACCAATGAGCTGACCAAGGGCTGGGTGGGGGTGCACGTCGAGGGGACGCTCCGCGATCCCCGACCCGAAGTCCGCCCCGTGCCAGTCCTCGACGACGCTCTTAAAAAACTGCTGGGCGTCTTCGACAACCGCCCCCCACTACGCTGACGCTGCGCGCAGAATCGCGCTCTGTAACGCCGGTGCGTCGTGTGGCCGGGTCACCCCCGCACGCGTCGCCCATCGAAACACCGGCGACAGTGACACGACCATGCCCAACTCACTGCCGGGACTAGCTCACCGTCGGGACCAGCTCACTGCCGGGACCAGCTCACTGCCGGGACAAGTTTTCGTTGACGCTCTGTTTGAGACGTTCCCCAGACCTCGCCCGGGCTCGCTTCCTGCACCGCACAAGCCGATGGGGTCGGACCGGGACGCGGACGCGTTGTTCTTGGCCAAGGCAGTCCACTTAGGGCTGCGTGGGTGGCGCCAGCTCGCGATGCAGTTCGAGCAACCCCGCGAGCAGTTTGTCCGAGGCGTTCCGCTCGACACGATTCGTCCCCAGCCAGGTCTCGTAGCCTCCCAAATCGTGTTGCCGCGGCGTGGGCAGATACCCGTAATACCCGTGGGCCAACGAGGTCAATTGCGCGGGACCGGGTCCGCACCGCTCTTTGAATTCCAGTCCGATCTCGGCGAAGACCTCATGGGGCATGGTTCCCACCACGCCCGCGCCGATTCGCAGCATCTGGATCGGCAACGGATATTCGGTCGGGCCGGCGGACAGCTTCAGCACACGATCGG
>CAIUHT010001072.1 GCA_903898975.1 uncultured Planctomycetaceae bacterium | reverse complement strand
TCGAGTGGAAACAGGAGTCGAGTGAGCGAGGCCGGCTGTTGCTGCTGACCGACCGCAGCCGCAGCATGGAAGTCGCCGATGGCCCTCAGGGCCTGACCCGCCGGGACTGGCTGCTGCGGGTCCTGGAGGAGAGCCGCAAGGAACTGGATCAACTGCGGGAACAGGTCGATTTCACCGCGTGGGAGTTTGATGAGGCAATCACGGAGGTTGCCTGGCCGCAGGGGGGACCTCCCGTGGGTCCGCAGACGGCGGTGGGCGACGCGCTGGAGCAGGTTGCACGTCGCCCCACCGACCGGGGCCTGACCCGCGTGCTGCTGCTGTCGGACGGGGCACAACGAGCGCTTCCCCCCCACGACATCGATCCCCGCACGGTGACCGAGCGGCTGGCCGACAGGAACATCGTGGTTGACACGGTGTGCCTGGGTTCGACCAGCCTGGAGGGAACCGGGTGCGACCTGGTGCTGGAAGAGTTTGAAGTCAGCCCCACGGTGTTCGTGAAGAACACGGTGATCGCGTCGGGCAAGGTGCGGGTGCTGGGGGCGGCGGGGCGCGAACTGACAGTGCGCCTGTCGGGGGAACCAACCGGTATTGAATTGCCAGCCGGGGGGGCGCTGAAGCCCCTTGGTGCCCCGCTCAAGCTCAAGCCGACCCGCGGCGACGAGTTGCTGCCCATCGAGGTCAGCTTTGTCGCCGAACAGCCAGGTGAATTCCGGCTGAAGCTGGAAGTCGAGCCACTCCCCGACGAGGCGACAAACCGCAACAACTCGCTGACCACCTACCTGAATGTGCTGAAGGGGGGGATTTCGGTCGCCTATTTCGACATCGAGCGAGCCGAGCAGAAGCTGTTGCGGCGGATTGACGATTCGCCCCACATCCGCCTCGATTTCAAGCCGTTACGGCAGTTGCCCGACGGGCGATACAGCGCGGTGGAGCCCGAGTGGTTCGAGCCGGGGAAGTACGACGTGTACATCGTCGGGGGCGTGGCAGCGCGGGCGTTCGATGCGGGGAGCCTGCAGCGGCTGGCCTTGGCGGTCGAGCAGGGTTCGGGACTGTTGATGACCGGGGGAACGCTGTCGTTTGGCCCGGGGGGCTATGGAGCGTCGCCGCTGGCGGCGGTGCTGCCGGTCGAAATGCCCCGCAGTGAAACGGTGCAGGGCTCGCGGGTCGACCCGGCCCTGTACGCGAACGAACCGCAGGAGATGGTGCCCAGCGCGCGGGGCCTGCAGCATTTTGTGATGCGACTCGAGCAACCTGCGAAGAACCTCGAAGCGTGGCACAGCCTGCCACCGTTGCGGGGGGTGAATCGATTCGCGGCCCTCAAGCCAGGCGCGATGGTCCTGGCGGAGTCGCCGGGCGAGATGCCGCTGCTGGTGGCGCAGGAGGTGGGACGGGGCCGCAGCCTGGCGTTCGCGGGGTACACGACCTACACGTGGGCGCTGTCGGGCTATCCCGAGCAGCATCAGCGGTTCTGGGAGCAGGCGGTGCTGTGGCTGGCTCACAAGGATACGCAGGGGGACGAGCCGGTCTGGCTCAAGCTGGAGGGTAGGCGGTTTCGTCCGGGACAACCGGTGCGAATGACCTTCGGGGCCCGTAATCCCGATGGGAGCCTCGCCGATAACGCGGTGTTCGAGGTGGCGGTCAGCACTCCCGACGGACAGTCTTTGGCAGTCAGTCCGGTCGCCGGTTCGGGTGACGCCAGCGGAGTCTTCGACCGCGGGAACACGGCGGGCGAATACACCGTGAGGGTGAATGCCAAGGTCAACGGGCAGGTGCTGGGGTTGGGAAGCACCGCCCGGTTTTCGGTGATCGACCGCGACCTGGAACTCACCAACGCCGTCGCCGACCCGGGAATGCTCGCCGAAATTGCCCGAGCCACGGCAGGCACCGTCGTGCGGCCCGAAGATTTCGCGGCGCATGTGGCCCAGTTGAAACAGGCGAGTTGGACCATGGAGCGCGAGAAGGTGATCACTGCCGCAGTCTGGGATCGAGGCTGGTGGCTGCTGCTGGCGACGCTCCTGCTGGGAGCCGAATGGTGGCTGAGAAAACGAATTGGGCTGGTCTGAGCCAATCTCGGTCGGCCGGAACCAGTTGCGTGAATGAGGAACGCGGGGCCAATGCGCTGTCGGCTGGGAACTGTGCGCAGACCGGCCGGGCGATCTGCCAGTCGACCTGAATGGAAAACTGGCCCCAGTGGCCAACCTCCCGGCTGCCTGTTTTTCAGGCCAGTCGCGGTCCAACCCGGCTGCGTTACCGCGGAAACCTGAGAAATTCCAGTTCGTGCGGCGGGGCCTCTCCCAACCGTTCCCCATTGAACTTTCGGCCTCAAGATGACGTAATAGAGGTGGGAGGGTCCATTCCTTCCAGTCGCCACCGCACAAACGGCCAGGGTCCGAGGTTTGGCCCCCACAATTCGCGCGGGGCCGGTCGCACAGGAGAGGGCAGTCAGATGGCCGAAGGGACCGCAAACCGACCGGCAACCCGTGCCACCAGCGGCGCCGCGGGTGATCGTGGGAAATATGTCGATTACCGCGAGTTTGTCGATTTTCAGCTGGAGCGAGTCCGCTCGCTGCTTCGCTCGACCGAAATCACAACCGCGCTGACCCGCATGGGCGCGCTGCTGGCCGGGTACCTGCTGCTCTTCCTCGTGCTCGACCAATGGGTCTGGTCGGGGGGCGTTCCGCTCACCGCCCGCTGGGTCGCCCAAGCCGCTTTGCTGGGCTCCCTGGGTTGGCTGGGCTGGCGGCACGTGCTCATTCCCTCCCTCTCCCGCGTCAACCCCCTGTTTGCCGCCCGCGAACTGGAACGCGCCCAACCGGGCCTGCAGGGAAACCTGATCAACCTGGTTGACACGCCCGGCTCAGAGACCGCCAGCCAGGCGGTGCTGCGCTCGCTCGAACGTCGCTCGGCCCTGTCGCTTCATCAGACCGATGTCGACGAGGCAATCGACCGGCGGGTTCTGCTGCGGGCCGCTTACCTGATGCTCGGACTGGTCGCCCTGTTCGCGGTGTACCTCTTCGCCAGCCCCAAAGACCCGTTCCCCTCGCTGCAGCGAGCCATGCTCCCCTTGAGCCAGGCCCCGGTGGCGACCCGCACGCTGATCAGCGACGTGACCCCCGGCAATGCCACAGTGTCGGCCCGCAAGCAGGTGCGGGTCGAGGCCGACATCCGCGGCGCGGCAGTCGAGCGGGTGTTGCTCAAGCTGACCACCGCCGACCGCAAACTGGTCGACTTCCCTGTCGAAATGACGCGGATCGAAGCGGGGCAGCCGCGCTTCCGCGGAGTCATCGAGGGAGAGCCTGGCCGGGGGGTGCTGGGCGACCTGGAATACCAGATCGAGGCCGGCGACGCTGTCTCGGCCCGCTACCAACTGCACGTGACCCAGCCCCCTTCAGCGCGGGTCGAAACAATCGACTACCTGCCCCCCGAGTACACCGGACTCCCCCGTGAGACTCGCGAAGGCGGGGTACTCGAGGGGCTCGAAGGAACCCGCGCCATTCTGCACGCTGTGGCCTCCGAACCGGTCGAGTCGGCCCGACTGGTGGTCTGCGATTCCGACATCCCCGGTTCCCCGGGTGAAGAGTTTCCGATGACCGTTTCGGCGGGTCACCGAATCGAGGGGGACTGGACGCTGCGATTCCGTCCCGATGGCACTGCTCCGCGCTTTTATCGCCTCGAGATTCGCACCCCGGCGGGCGAGACCGACCCCGCTCCCGCCGTCCATCCCATCTCGATCCTGATCGACCAACGCCCCGAAGTCACGTTGCTCGATCCGACGAAAGACCTGGTCAAGCCACTCGACGCGCGGGTTCCCCTCGCGCTGCTGGCCAGCGACCCCGACTTTCTGCTGCGAACACTTTCGCTCAAACTTGAAAAGAACGGGGAACCCCTCCCCGACGAGGTCCTCTTCCCGGGTAAACTGCCGACCCGGCAACTGCGGGCCGAACACCTGCTCGACCTCGCTCCGCTCAATCTTCGCCCGGGAGATCGTCTCCAGTTCTGGATCGAGGCCCGCGACAACCGACAACCAGTTGCCAATCGCGGTTCGACCCCCAAGCTGCTCATCGAGATTGCCAAGCCCTTCGACAGCGATGCGGCAATCGAACAGGACCTCCAGGCGGCTCGCGAGAACCAGCGTCAGTTGCCGGGTGACCAGGCCAGCCAGAAAGAGCCGCGCGATCTGGCGAACAATCCGGCTGGCGAAAACCCCACTCCCCCGGCCGACAATGGCGATTCTCCTGACAACCCGGCCGGTCAACCCGCCACGGGCGATCGTCCGAACCCTGTGGGCCGCGAACCTGAACCGGGCGACGCCGAGCCAGCCACGCCTCCCGCAGACCCCGCTCTCAGCGGAACCGACGAGAACGCCGAGTTTCAACAGCAACTGGAGCGTCTGCTCGAGAAGCAACGTCAGTCGCCCGCCACAACTTCGCCGGCGAAGGCCGACGCCAACGATCTGGAAGCTGGCGAGCCTGCCCCGCGTGAACCGCTGACCGAACCGTCGTCAAAGCCTGAAGGTGTGAACGGGTCGAACCGCAGGAACGAACCCGCCTCGCAGCGAAAGAATTCGCAGGGGGAACCAGCGTCGCGTTCTG
>CAIUHT010001071.1 GCA_903898975.1 uncultured Planctomycetaceae bacterium | reverse complement strand
GCGCTCTTCTTCGGCGCGAACGACATGGGCAGCCTGATGATCGAGGAGAACGTCGTGTCCTCCGCGGGGACGGTGCACCACCTGACGCTCGACTCGATTCGCCGGTGCATCCGCGAGGCGGGCTACATCCCCCGCCAGCGGAATGTGTTCTACCAGTTCATCGACGAAGACCCGGGTCCGGATCCCGACGCGCCGTCGTCCCCGACACCCGCCCCCGCGCACTCACTGCCCGTGCTGGCAGCGGGTGGCTCGTGATCTCTGCGCAGGGCCTCACAAAGCACTACGAGAATCTCTCGGGCGACCCCTTCGTTGCGGTTGACGGTGTTTCGTTTGAGGTGGCTCGGGGGGAGATCTTCGGACTGCTCGGGGCCAATGGCGCGGGGAAGACCACCTGCCTGCGGATGCTGGGGACGGTGCTGCAGCCCACTGCCGGGACCGCCACCATCGCCGGCTTCGACGTGGTGACGCAGGCGGCCGAGGTCCGCGCCCACATCGGCTATATGTCGGGCAACACCGGCATTTACGACCGGATGACGCCCTGGGAGTTCGTCGAGTATTACGGTCGGCTGCACGGTGTGCCGCGCGCGACGCTGCGACCCCGCATGGAATCGCTGTTCGAGCGCCTGCAGATGAATGACTTCCGCAAGACGCCCGGGGCGCAGCTGTCGACCGGCATGCGGCAGAAGACGTCCATTGCCCGCGCCCTGGTGCACGACCCCCCCGTGGTGATCTTCGACGAGCCGACCTCCGGTCTCGACGTGCTGGTCGCCCGCTCGCTGCTGGGAATTATCGCCGACCTCCGTCGCGAGGGGCGGAGCGTGGTGTTCTCGACCCACATCATGAGCGAAGTCAAGCGGCTGTGTGACCGCGTCGCGATAGTGCACCGCGGGCGGGTCTTGGCCGCCGGGACGGTCGCCGACCTCACCCGCGAGCATGGTCAGCCCGATTTCGAAGAGTTGTTCTTCGAACTGGTCTCGGGCTCTGAGCGTGCGTCGGGCTCCCAGCGTGCCGCAGGTTCAGCCACTGCGGACGGTGTGCTGGCGAACTCTTCCGCCACCGGCTCGGAGACGCTGGCATGAAGGGGGTCTGGCAGGTCTTTTATCGCGAATTGCGCGACCAGTTGCGCGATCGTCGCACATTGTTCATGGCGGTCGTGTTGCCCGTCCTGCTGTACCCGGCCCTGGGGCTGGGGGCTCTGCAGATGGCGCTGCTCTACCGCGAGAAACCGCGGACCGTGGTGCTGTTGGGAAGCGGGAATCTCCCGGCGGATCCCCCGTTGCTGGAGAACGGGACGTTCGCTCCCCGCTGGTTCGATCTCCCGACCGACGCCGGTCGCCTGCAACTGGTGACCGACGCCCCCCCGGCACCCGGTGAGCCCGCGCATGGTCGTCGGGAGGAACTGCTCGACGCCGCACGGCGAGTCTGGGAGTCTTACCAGGCCGAGGGAGGGGCCGCGGCGGGGCAGGCGTTCGACCTGGCCGAGCTGGAAGCGGTCATCGTGGTCCCTGACGGGTTTGGTGCGCGACTCGACCAGGTCCGGGCCCGCCTGCGTCAACCCGGGGCGGGAGTGAACCCACCCGCGGAAACGTCGTCCCAGTCGCCGGCCGAGGCTTCGCAATCAACCCCCGCGGAGGGGGCTGACGAGCGACCACAGCCCGACGCGACCACCTCTCCTCCCGTGCCTGAATCGGGGGCAGAGTGGCCACGAGTGCGGATTGTCTACAACAAGGCGCGTGATCAGTCGGTCTCGGCGTGGTCCCGCTCGGCGAACGTCCTCGAGAACTGGCAGGGGGCGGTGCTGGCGGGCTTGCTCGCCGACGGACGCCTCGACAGGCAGTTCGCCCAGCCCGCCATTGGGCCCGATGTCGATCTCTCGATTCCTGCCGAAGTTTCGGCGAACCAGTTCACCAGGCTCGTCCCCCTGGTGCTGGTGCTGATGTCTCTGACCGGGGCGTTTTACCCCGCGATCGACCTGGTGGCGGGGGAACGCGAACGGGGTACGATGGAGACCCTGCTGATTCTCCCAATCAGCCGGTTGCAGATTGTGCTGGGCAAGTTCGCCGCGGTGCTGTGCTTCAGCCTGGTGACGGCGTTGCTCAACCTCTTGAGCGTGGGGTTCACAAGTCGACAGATTCTGTCGTCCATTCCCGGGCGAGAGCAGGCGACGGCACTGGCGATGTCGCTCCCTGGACCGGGAAGCGTGGCCTTGCTGGTGGTTCTGCTGTTGCCCGTGGCCGGGCTGTTCAGCGCCCTGTCGCTGGCTCTCTCGTGCTTCGCTCGCAGCAACAAAGAGGGGCAGTACTATCTCAGCCCGCTGCTGATGGTGGGGATGGGATTGGGTTTTTACTGTCTCTCGCCGGGGGTCGAGCTGAGCCCGCAGTTGGCGATCCTGCCCATCATTGGCCCCAGCCTGATGATGAAAACGCTGCTGTCGGGCCCGGCGGGGTTCGAGGCGGTGCGGGGCTACCTCCCCTCGGTGCTGCTCAGCTCGCTGCTGTACACCGGGCTGGCAGTGTGGTGGGGGTGCGAGTTGTTCAAGGGCGAGGCGGTGCTGTTCCGCGACAGTGACCGGTTTGAACCCCGGGCCTGGCTGCGGCAGCAATGGCGCACACGGGGCTGGCATGCGACCCTGTCACAGGCGGTGGCTGGCTTCGCGGTGCTGATGCTGTTGCGGTTCTTCGGGATTGTCGGCGCGACGGCCCCTTCGTCTGATCTCTCGGCCACCGAGCGGGGAATGTCGCTGCTGAAGCAGACCGCCGGGCAGCAGGTCTGGCTGCTGGGCCTTCCCGCCCTCGTGCTGGCGGGGCTCTGTCTGCGCCGCCCCGCGATCGGTCTCCGCTGGTGCTGGCCCGGCTGGAAACCGCTGGCGGTGGGCGCCCTGCTGGCGGTGGGACTGTTTCCGCTGCTGGTCTGGCTGCAGCACCGGCTCAGCTGGTTCTTCGCGAACACGCCCGAAACAGCCCGCGACCTGGGCCAGGCGCTCCTCGATCCCGCCGTCCCCTTGTGGCAGGTGATCGGGACGATCGTGCTGGCTCCCGCGATTTGTGAAGAACTCGCGTTCCGCGGCTTGCTGCTCGACGGGTTGAGTTCGCAGGGACGGGCCTGGCGGGGGGTGATCATCTCGGCCCTCATGTTTGGGGCTAGTCACATGATTCCCCAGCAGGTCTTCAATGCCACCCTGCTGGGACTGGCCCTGGGCTGGTTGACCCTCCGTACGGGCAGTCTGCTCCCCGCCATGGTGATGCACGCCTGCAACAATGCCCTGGCGATTCTCTTCGCCCGGCTCACCACCCACTCGAGCGACTCGAAGATCGCCGGGTGGTTGCTGCAGACCGACGTGTCGGGACCCGGTCCCACCCTCCCGCTGCTCTGCGCCGCGATTGCCTGCTGTGCCGGGGGATACTTCTGGCTCTCTCGCCTGCCCGGCCCGGTCGCGGCATCGGAAGAGCCCTCATCGCAACCCAACTCCTGACTGAGTGACCAACCGCGGCCGCCTGCTGCGGGCTGGGGGATTTCGCAGTCGACCGTTGCGTGACATGCGCCAGCTTGGGCGGTTGGCTGAGTGTTAAGCGTCCGGCAGGCCGAGGGGCGTCGAAGTCCGCTGCGGTGAATCTGCTGGCTGAAAACCCAGCGGGCATCGGGGAAGCCTGTCGCAGGTCGCCTGGCTGACGTCCCTGGCGCGGCCAACGCACCTGCTTGGCATGGAACACTGTGCGGATTCGCGGTCGATCACCGGGAGGGCTCAACAGCGCTGGCCGACCAGGTACGATTCACGCGTCACCGCGCTCAGCGAGGGGGACTGGCCGGCGGCGGGGAATCTTCCTCGGCCAGTTCGATGTCGCAGCCCTTGGCGAGTGTTTCGCTGACGGCGGGGGCTTCACCCCGCAGCAGGGCGGCGACGGCATCGGCCACGTAGGTGCGGGTCACCCGTTTGCCGGTGGGGTCGTTGTCGAACGCCCCCATGTAGGCGACCCGGCGTTCGCGGTCGAGCACAAAGAACTGCGGCGTCACCGTGGCCCCGTACTCCCGTGCCGTCCGCTGCGAGAGATCGCACAGCCACGGCCAGCGATACTGCTGCTTCTCGGCCCGCCGGGCCATCTTTTCGAGACCCTCCGCCGGGTTTCGACTCACGCTGATCGCCACCAGGGCAACACGGTCACGGTCGAGCCCCTGCGCGAACTGTCTCAGTCGCTCTTCATGGGCGTGCGTCGTCGGGCAGAGCGACCGCACGAACATCACCACCAGCACGTCGCGGTCCCCCCACTCGGCGAGCGAGTGCTGCTGGCCATCAATGCCCGGCAGCAATTCGAACGACGGCGCCTGGTCTCCCGCCGCCAACTGGCGATTGAATTTCGAGCGGCCTGGCGATGCGGTGGTGGCGGCCTGCCGACGGCGGGGCCCGCCACCCGGTTGCTCACACAGCGCGCCGGCCTCCGCCCCCTCCAGCCCGGCGAGCACATTGGCCCGCTGGTCGGCACCGACGCCGCCAACGGCGTTCGCGCGGGATGCAGCACCGCCTTGCCCGTTGTTGCTGCCAGTCGATTCGCGAGACGCGACCGTGCCTGGCGATTCGAGCCCGGCACTTGGGTCACGCGTCAGCAGCGCACGGGAGCGGACCCCGGGGAACCACGCCAACACCAGCGACCAGGCCGCGATCGCCACAACCGCCACCAGTCCCCAGGCCGGTGCGGTGCGTGCAGCGCGGGCGGTGACGGTGCCAGGCTTGGCCTGCGCCCCAGGGCCCGCAGCCCGGCCGGGGGCGGCACTCGCACGGCTGGAGGCGGGGCTGGCAGCCACGTGGGGTGAAGTGCCAGCGGCAGGGGTGGCCACGGGTGTCGAGCCCGGGCTAGGCAAAGTACACCCGCTCGGCACACTTCCGCAGCAGCCAGTCGCGATCGCCCGCCGAGAGTTCGACCCGCTCGCGGAGCAGCGCCAGGGACGGAGCGTACCCGTTGTCCCCTTCGATCTGGTACGGCGCGTCGCTGGCCCACATGCACCGCTCGGGGGTGTAGGCGTCGAGCATTCGGCGGATCATCGGGACCAGGTCGAGGTACGGCGGCGCCTTCTTGCCCAGGGCATAGTACGCCGAGAGCTTGACGTGCGCCTGCCGATGCTTGGCCAGCGCGGCCAGGGCGTCGACGTCGGCGTCACGGACCATGCCATCGGCGCCGATCCGGGCGAAGTGGTCGATGACCACGCGGGTCTGCGGGTAGCGTTCGCACATGCGGCCGACCCCCGCAAGATGCTCGGGGTTCAGCAGGCAGCAGACCGCCTGCCCCGTCTCGGCGGCATGCTTCCACAGCGCGTGCATCCCGTCGCTGTCGAGCCACTTCTCCTTGTAGATGAACGGGGTGATCCGAAAGCCGGTGACCCGCTGCTTTTTCAGCTGGTCCATCTTGTTCACCACGCCCGGCTGCTGGTCGTCAATCATCCCGACGACGGCGAAGGTCCCCGGGAATGCGGCGGCGCAATCGGTGAGATAAGTGTTGTTCCACCCGTGGTAGATGTGGTGTTGAATCAGTACCACCCGACCCACCCCGACGGGATGGGCCTGGGCGAGCAGTTCGGTCGGGGTGAAGCTGGCAGGCTTGAGGTCGGCCTTGGTCTGCCCTTTCTCAAGCGGCCACTTGTCGGTGTCGGGCGACCAGACATGCGAGTGCGCGTCGATATAAGGGTGTTTTTTGAGGTCGGGTGCCGCGGCGGGAGCGGCCGCGCCTGCCACGCCCATCGCGGGCATTCCTCCGGTGGTTCCCAGGGCCATCGCGGCCAATCCCCCTTGCATCAGCAGACGTCGGGACAACATCGAGACACCTCGCGAAAAAACAGGCCCACAACCGGCCGGACGACTCACCCCGTCCAAGCCCCGTTGTCCTCGTGTTGAACCACGCGACGGGACAGGCGGTGGGTGAATGCCACTCAGGAACAGCGGACATGCCCACCCCTCTGGGGTGCAGCGGCAGGCGATCATAAACCGCCCCCCGGTGCCGGGCAATCAGTTCGCCGGGCTGATGGATGAGCGGCCTGGCTGGCAGCGGAATGGGGCATTTCCACGGAGGCGAAACCCGTGACATCTCGATTGGGGTTGGGCGAACGGTTTTGCATGAATGGGACCACTGGCTGTGGCGACAGACTCCGCCGGGTGACGGTGCCTCGCTATGCTGGGCGTGCGGTTGGAGACTGGGCTGACCCCTCTTCCCCAGGCAACCGCCTCGGCCACGCGGCCCCCCGGTTTGTCCCTCCTCTTTTTTCTCGAGTGCTCTCTTGAACGGACTGCAGATCCGCCCGGCGACTCCCGCCGACTGGGAAGTGATTGTCGATTACAACTGCGAGCTGGCTCTCGAATCGGAGGGCAAGCAGCTCGATCGCCAGCACCTGGTTCCCGGGGTGCAGGCCCTGCTCGCCAATCCCGAGCGCGGACGGTACCTGCTGGCCGAGCTGAATGGCCGGGTGGTCGGGCAACTGATGCACACCCACGAATGGTCCGACTGGCGCAATGGCGATATCTGGTGGCTGCAGAGCGTGTATGTGCATCCCGACTTCCGTCGCCGGGGAGTCTTTCGCGCGCTGCATGCCCAGCTGGAAGCCGAGGCGTTGGCCGACCCGGGCGTGGTCGGCCTGCGGCTCTACGTCGAAGAACAGAACACCCGGGCTCACGCCACCTACGCGGCGATGGGGATGAATCCCGGGGGGTACTTTGTGCTGGAGCGCTGGCTGCGGAGAGCGGTGGTTGGCAGCCCCGCCCCGGCTCACTCGACTCCGGCCCAGGTGGCCGCACCGCAGGCGTCTCTCAGCCCCCCTGCGACCGCCGCGGGCAGCGAAGAACTGTTCGACGTCTGCGACGAGCAGGACCGCGTCATCGACACGCTGCCGCGCTCGGTCGTGCACGCCCGCGGACTGTGGCATCGGGCGGTGCATGTGTTTGTCTTCAACTCGCGCGGGGAACTGCTGCTGCAACTGCGGTCGAAGCACAAGGATGAGGCCCCGCTGCAGTACACATCGTCCGCGTCGGGACACTTGAACGCGGGAGAAGACTACGCCACGGCGGCCCCGCGGGAACTGCAGGAAGAACTGGGAATCTCGGCCGACCTGGAGTTCGTGGTCAAGCTCCCCGCCTCGCCCGAGACCGCCCGCGAGCACACGGTGCTCTACCAGGCCGTCTGCGATGACGTGCTCCGTCCCGACCCGTACGAGATCGCCGAGGTGTCGTTCCACCCGCTGGCCGAGGTCGCCGCGATGCTCGACCGCGAACGCGGGCGGTTCTCAGTCTGCTTCCAGACGCTGTTTGCCTGGTACATGACCCACCGCGCAGGCCAGGCTGCTGCCCGCTGAGTCAACGCCCCGGGCGACGCCCTGGCTGACCCCGCTGTCGCTCGCGCTCCCAGGGCAGTCAGGCATTCCGCAGAGGCGTTGCACAAACGCGTTCCGAAGTTGCGTTTCACAGATCCGTTACCCGTCCCGGCACGCAGGGCGATGCCATCTCTGCGAGTTGTCTTCATCGATCGCCAGCATCAGGCTGGGCCCGTGGGCGGGGCCCGCTTCACACGTACCCGCTTCAAACCAAACCGCTTTCTCCTCTCCAACAGGACCACAGCATGCGCGACATTCGCGTTGGTGCCGCTCAGTTCGAGTACCGTCCGGGCGACGTCGAGTACAACCTGGGGCGGGTCGCCACACTCGCCCGGCAGGCGGTTGACCAGGGGGCCGAGGTGGTCAGCTTTCATGAATGCTGCCTGCAGGGTTACACGCACGTGCAGCCCTACTCCCGGCAACAGATGTGGGATCTCGCCGAGCCAGTCCCCGATGGTCCGTGCGTTCGCCGCCTGATCGCCCTGGCGGCCGAACTGCGGGTCCCGCTGCTGGCCGGGCTGTTCGAACGGGCGGGCGAAAACGTGCACAACACGTACGTCTGCGTGACGGGGGACGGACTGGTCGCCCGGCATCGCAAGCTGCACACGTTTGTGAATCCGCACCTGGTGCCGGGCGATTCATACACCGTCTTCGACCTGCTGGGTTGCCGGTGTGGCATCCTCATCTGCTACGACAACAACCTGCCCGAGAATGTCCGCTGCACCGCGTTGCTGGGGGCCGAGATTGTCTTCATGCCGCACGTGACCGGGTGCCTCCCCTCGACCATGCCCGGTCGCGGAACGGTGGCTCCCGCCCTGTGGCACAACCGGGACCGCGACCCGGTGAGGCTGAGGCAGGAACTGGAAGGGCCCAAGGGGCGGGGCTGGCTGATGCGGTGGGTCCCCACGCGGGCCTGGGAAAACGGAATCTATGCCGTCTACACCAATCCGATCGGGATTGACGGCGCAGAGGTTCGTCCCGGGGGGGCGGCGATTTTCGACCCGTTTGGCGAAGTGCTGGTGGAAAGCCGGGCACTGGGTGACGACGTGGTGGTGGGACTGCTGACCGCCGAAAAACAGCAACTCTCGAGCGGTCGCCGGTATCTGCGGGCCCGCCGTCCCGATCTGTATGGTAAACTGGTGGAACCGGGGGCGGAGCCGCCGGTGACCGAGCCGGGATGGCGGCTGAATCACACGCCCCCCACCACTCCCTGACAAGGACCAGCGGGCGCGGGGCGGATTGGCTGTGTGCCCCGGGGAGGTTTGCCAGCGGCGGTGTGCCCCGAAGCGGTGGCCACCTGGCCGACGGGCGTGTCCCGCTGTCGCATCCCCGACCGCGCCAGCCCGGTGTGGCTCGCTGGCACCGTCCCGTGTTCCTGAATCTCTGCGTTGCGTCCCCACTTTGCCTGGCCCGAGGGGCCCGACTGATTAATGAAGACACCTCGCACTCTCCGCCTTCGGCGTGGTCCCCGCCTGTTCGCCGTGCTGCCCACCATGCTGACCCTGGGCAACCTGGTCTGCGGTTTCGGGGCGCTCACCTTTGCGGCCAAGGTGGGATTGCTGGAACGGATTGGCTGGGGATCGGACGACACGACCTGCCTGTTCATCTCGGCGACCCTGATCTTCGCCGCGATGGTGTTTGACATGCTCGATGGCCGGGCCGCCCGCTGGGCGAAGCAGACCAGCCAGTTCGGTGCCGAACTCGACAGCCTGTGCGACGCCGTCAGCTTCGGAGTTGCCCCGGCGTTCATCCTGATCAAGTTCTCGGGCGACTTTCACCCCCGGCTGTTGTGGAGCATCGCCGCCCTGTACGTGGTGTGTGCCGTGCTGCGACTGGCCCGCTTCAACGTCGAGACCGAAGAGGACGATTCGCACCAGTTCTTCAGCGGGTTGCCTTCTCCAGCGGCGGCCGGAGCGGTGGCGTCGTTCATGATCGCCTACCCACTGCTGGCCGAGCTGGCCGCCGAGCTTCCCGCCGACGCCGGTCTCTGGGACCGGGTGACCCACACGGGAGCCGCGTGGCTGGAGCCCGCCATGCGCTTCCTGTTGCCGCTGGTGACGCTGGCGTGTGCCTGCCTGATGGTTTCACGCGTGCGGTACTCGCACTTCTTCAACCGGTTCTTCCGGGGGCGAAAGAGCTACCAGCACCTGCTGATGGTGCTGCTGGGAACCTTCGTGGCGATCATGGTGCGGGAGATGGCGGTGCCACTGATCTTCTGCGGCTTCGCCTTCGCCGCCCCATTGCGGGCCCTGTACGACCAGCTGCGGGGACGGAACGGAGCGACACCCGCCCCACCCGCGGGGAGCCAGGCCCCCGCCACCGTCCCCCTCGATGATCAGCGCGCCACGGGCGGCGCATAAGCCCATCAGCCCCATGTTTGCCGCGGACTGCCACATCGCGCCGATGCAGTGCGTGACCACTCCCGGGCTGGGCTTGAGCCGGGCTCTCCATTGACCCGAGGCCACAGTGAGGCCCCGACCACAGTGTGTCGGCGACCACAGTCTGTCCGCGGCCACTGGTGCCTTGGGGAGTGGGGCTGGATTCAGAGTCGGGATGCGCGAGTCTGGATGCGCGAGTCTGGATGCGCGAGTCTAGGCCGCTGGGCTTCCTGCCCGTCATCCCGGCACGACGGGCCTCTGACTGCTGGCGGGAGGAATCCATCGCCAGGCCCGGGGGAGCTAACTGTGAGGTCTGATCCGCCGGGCCCAGGCCCGCGTGGGGCCTACGCCTCGGGCTTGCCGATGCGGTCCCGCAGGTAGGCGTCGAGAAACGCCTTGAGTTCGCCGTCGAAGACCCGCGCGGGGCTGTTCGAGACGCACATCGTGCGGTGGTCTTTGACCCGCTGCGTTGGGTTCAACTCGTAGGTGCGGATGGTGCCCCCACCGAACCCGATCTTGGTCTTTTCTCCCCGCTTCGCCGCCACCTCGGCGTCCCGTCGCTCGATCTCGAGCTGGTAGAGTCGGGCCGCCAGCATCTTGCGGGCAAACGCCCGGTTCTTGTGCTGGCTCCGTTCGTTCTGGCACTGCACCACGGTGTTCGTGGGGAGGTGCGTCAGGCGGATCGCCGACGACGTCTTGTTGACGTGCTGTCCCCCGGCACCCGAGGCACAGAACACATCTTCACGCACGTCTTTCTCCCAGTCGATGGCGACGTCGACGTTGTCGTCCACCTCGGGAATCAGGTCGATTGCGGCGAAGGAGGTTTGCCGGCGCCCGGCACTGTCGAACGGGCTGATGCGAATCAGTCGATGCACACCCACCTCGCCCCGCAGCAACCCGTAAGCGTAGTCCCCCCGGATGGCCAGCGTCGCGCTGCGAATCCCCGCCTCCCCTTCCGACATATCGAGCAGTTCGCTCTTGAATCCGTTCGACTCGGCCCAGCGCTGGTACATGCGCAACAGCATCCCGGCGAAGTCCGAGGCGTCGGCCCCACCTTCTCCCGCCTGCACCGAGAGAAAAGCTCCCGAGATGTCTTCGGGTGCCGAGAGGGTGGCCTGCAACTCGACCTGCGACTGGGTGGCGATACCCGCATGGTCGGT
>CAIUHT010001070.1 GCA_903898975.1 uncultured Planctomycetaceae bacterium | reverse complement strand
TTCGGAGTCCCCACCGCCGAGCATCCGTCGGATCCCCAGTGATGGGTTGAGCCGATCGAGCGGCGTGGAGCGCAGGGGCCCGAATGGTGATCCTCGTGGGGATGCTGCGCGGCGCTTCATCGAAATCGCATGTTGCAGGGATATGTCAAACGACGGGTATCGGTCTCGAATTGCGGTGGAGGGGCGTGGCGGGCAGCCACAACGGTAGAGCGAGTCGGAACGCATCTCGTCTGGCAATCCAATCACACCAACCCACGGAACCCGCACTTCGAAAGCTCAAACAAAGAGTGGCCCCGTACTTCCGCGGTTGGAATGGACTGGACGGCAGCTCGCGAAAGGCAAAGTCGGCCAGATCCCGGCCGAGCAGCCGGCGTTCCTGCAGCAACTGGGGGTCGAGGGAGAGGGTTGGCTGAAACTGGTCGGGAGCTTCACCGACAAGCGGGGTCGGCTGCGGCGGGCGATTGGCAGACCAGCCGCTCTACAGGCTGAGGCGGCGAAACGCGGGCAAAAGTGGATCCAGGGAATCGCCCTGAGCCGCGAGATCTTCGGAGTCCCCACCGCCGAGCATCCGTCGGATCCCCAGTGATGGGTTGAGCCGATCAAGCAGCGTGGAGGAGGGCGCGACTGGTGATCCACACGGCGATGCGCTTCATCGAAGTCGAATGTTGCAGGGATTTTTAAAACGACAGTCATCGGTTTCGAATTGAGGTGAAAGGGCGTGGCGGGCAGCCACAATGGCGGAACGAGGCGGCAGTCGCCTCGTCAAGCACACCACCCGACAGAACTCGTACTTCGAAAGTCAAACAAAGGGTGGCCCCTCCCTGAAAGAGGTTATCGAGTCAAGGGATCAACAACGGTTTTTTTTGGTGTGAATGGGATCAGGTGGGCGCACGATGGGCGGATTCGCACCTGCTGGGGTCGAATGAGAGGAGAGCCGGAGGGCCACACGCGGTGTGGTTCCGGGACAAACACGGTGGAGCGGGCCGATGGTCGGTGTGCGGTGAGGGCGCGGTGGTCAGCGACGTTCAACGGAATTGCGGTCAGTCGTCACGGGTTCGATCGCGGCCGATCTTGTCTCTGGCGGCCGCACCCCAATCCATCCCTTCGTGAATCAACCAGCCGGACTCGACTGGTCGTTCCCCGGCTTGGCAGCCGGGGGGCACGGAGCATTCCAATTCGACCGTCCCACGCACGTCAGCCGTCTCAATCAGTGTTTCGCCAGGGGACACGGTGGGAACGGGATTCCCGCCGCCCTGGTCCAGGGGCCACCTCAGACTGGCTGGACGTGGTGGGGGAGTCTGGCCACGGGGCCAGCCTCCGATGCCGCCATTGTCACGGACAGCGCGCGTGTGTTGTCAGTGTCTGGTCTCCTGGTGTGATGCACCCAGTAGTGTCTTCAGTTGTGTCAGGCGAACTGGGATTTCAGTGGGGCTACCCGTCGTGATTCGGGATTGGCGATGACCCGGAGCCTGGGTCCGGCTCGCCCGGATCGCGGTTCGCTATTCGTCGTTTGATCGGTTGTCGCGCCCGGCGGGAACGGGATATGGTCAGTTCGCCGGGAGAAGCGGCGTCAGGCTCTGCGGGGACGCAACCTGGCAAGGAATATCCCGGTCCGCGGTGCGCCAACGGCGCTTCCGGCTCCTGTCGGCTGACGCCGGCAGGAGCCGTTGTTTTGCGTTGCCGCCGGCGCGTGGATGGGCTGGTCGGAGGGGCGTCGAGCACCGCGGTCGCCGGTGTGGCGTCCAGCGGTGCCTGGAGCGTGCCAGCCTGTTGGACACCGCGCCATGCCTCCTCAAAATCCTGGGGGTTCGGGGGCGAGCCCCCGACAGCGTGGCCGGCTCGCACCGCGTTGTCCGGAGCCGACTGGCAAGCGGATGCTCCCGTGGTTTCCGCCACGACCAATCGGGGTTCGGGCGCGTCGGCGATCCTGGCCGCAGCCCCGCGCCGGGGCAGCCGTTCGCGGGGGGGACCGCCCCGTTGATATGACTCCTCCCGGCTCAGCATGTGCCAGATGATCGTGGCGAGCCGACGCATCACGGCCACCCGGGCGATCTTGCTCCCGCGACGGCGGCGGATGCGCTTGTACCACTCGCGCATCGAGACATCGGCCCGCAGCACATGCAGCACGGCCTGGCCCAGGAGGAACCGCGCGACCTGGCTCCCCTCCTTGGTGATCGATCCCAGCCGCTGCGTCGCCTCGCCGGAGTTCTTGGAGGTGGGCGTCAGACCCCAGTAGTTCGCCAGGCTGCGGGGCCGGGGAAACCGCCGGATGTCGCCGATGCGGGAGGCGAGAGCCAGGGCGCCATAGGCGGCGATGCCGGGAATCGTGGCCAGGATGATCGCGGCCCGATTCTGCTTCTGTCGCTGGGCAATCTGGTCATCCAGCTCCTGCCGTTCGCACTTCAGCAGTTCCCAGCGACGCAGCATCTGGTTCATCTCGAGGCGGTCGACCCCCGGCAACTCCAGGCGTTTCAGCCACGCCAGCGACTTGAGGGTCCCCAGTCCCTTGGTCGGACACTCCTGCTCCACATTGTGGCGGCGCAGAATCGCCTTGATCCGGTTGATGGTCCGGGTCAGATCGTGCGAGCTAACCACCCGCCGCGAGGTCAGACGGCGGTCGAACAGATCCTCCGCGGAGGGCTGGCAGACCACCCGCAGGCCGCGGGCGGGTCGCCGCGCCAACAACCGCTCGCGATTGAGCCACAACTGCTCGCTCAGACCGGCGGCATCCCGGCGGTCGGTCTTGTGGGAGGATTGCTGTTCGGGCTGGATCAGAAACACCTGGCGACAGACCGGCTGCCGGGCGCGGAGGTGCTGCAGCAGCCAGTCATTGAAGCCGCAGACCTCGACGATGGCGAAATAGCCCGCCGTCGGCGTGGCCCGCCGGTCGAGGTCGTCCAGAAACTCCCGAACCTTGTCCCACTGTGTGCTGACCTGTCGGCGGAGGAGGACCTCCCCCTGGTCGTCACGCACGTGCACCGTCAACTGCTTGCGATGCTGGTCAATTCCCACGTACAACATGAAGAGGTCCTCCTGGATCACTGGAAGAGACTGACTTGGGCGATCCCACGCGGATACGCCGTGCTCTGACGGTATCCAGGGGGGCCCCCTCTTTCATGGAATCAGCACTGACTCGTTAAGAGAGAAGAAGATAGAGAGGAGACCGTCCCGGCGGGCCGGGACTCTGTTGGCCGCGGACGAAGTGGACTGACACGCGGACGAAGTGGACTTGACTTTGCATCGGACCGCTACGATACACTCGGTCTTGAGAATCGATCGGACTTGCCGCCGGTGCGCGGGCCGCTCGAACCTGGCCCGTTGCCTAGTCGGACGATTTGAGTCTTGCCGTGATTGGCGCGGCATGAGAGGTTGCGTTCCTGGTGAACGAGACTTCACTCAGTCTCGTGGAGCGAGCGGTGATTCCCAGCCTGGCACACGATGATCTCGAGATTGAGGTTCTGCTGAGGTCGGCCCGCGATGGATCAAAAGAGTCATTGAACCGGTTGTTGTACATTTCTCGACCAAGGCTGGTCGAATGGTCCCGATTTCGGCATGGTTCACGACTGAACAGCAAGGCGGGCGAATCGGACATCGCCCAATACGCGCTGCTGCTGGCGTATCGACATTTTCAGCAATTTCACGGTGAAACCGTGGGCGAATGGTTTGGGTGGCTGGCAGCCATTTCGCGGTCTGCGCAGATCGCCCTGGTTCGGAGATATGCCCCGGGTGGTAAACGCGACCTGAACTGTGAATCACCACAGATGCTGGATCCGCGGAATCCGGACCATGGCATTCCACGCGAATGGAGCCCCTCAGGGGAATCACCCCTCGCTGACCTCATTCGGGAGGAAGATCTGAAGGTCATCGAGTGCGCTCTGCAGGCCCTGTCGCCGCTGGCGAGAGAAGTGGTCGTACGGCATCATCGCGAAGGAGAGTCCTTTGCCGAGATTGCCGTCAGCCTCGGGCGGACGAAGCTTGCCGTCGAGAAATTGTGGTACCGGGCTGTTCGGAGAATTGCACATGTCGCCCAGCAATCATCCGACTGCCGGTGAGGACGGTACGCAACAATCCGTGCCGTCACCCCCGCCCGCCACCACGACGCTTGACCCGTCACCGAGCTTGGACGAATGCTCGGCGGGGACCGGGGCCGGGGGGGAATCTGGCCTCGTCTCGCCCGCGAGCGAGGTCGACGGGCAGACTGCTGATGCCGATCAAGCGAACCCGTGTGACGACGTCCAGTTTCTCCGGGGCTTGTCACTTCTCGAGCGATTGTGGCCCAGGCAGAAGTCTGTGCCTGAAACACCGGGGGCTGACACTTCATTGGCAAGCGTGAGACGGTCACGACGCGATCTCGGGCGGTTTCAATTGGGGGAAGAGTTGGGGCGAGGCGGGTTTGGTGTGGTGTACCGCGCCTTTGACCCGTTGCTGAAGCGTGAAGTGGCTCTGAAGATTCCCCATCCCGAGCGACTCGCTTCCCCAGAGGCCATGGCCCGTTTCGTACGCGAGATGCAGGCCGCGGCCCGGTGCCGGCATTCCCATCTGGTCGGCGTGCTCGAGGCGGGAATTCAAGATGGGCTGGCCTATGCCGCACTCGAGTATTGCGCTGGTCCCAACCTGGCCGATTGGCTGACGACCCAGCGGACTCCAGTCTCCGCTTTCGATGCGGCTCGGTTGATGGCCTCACTGGCCGATGCCGTCGCAGCGGTTCATCAACTGCAGATGCTGCATCGCGACATCAAGCCCGCCAATATTCTGCTGCAGCCTTCCGACCCGTCGCGTGAGCAAGAGCTTGCGGCATACGTTCCCAGACTGACGGATTTCGGTTTGGCGAAACTGGCACTGCGCGAAGGGGATGAGGCGATCACTGTTTCCGGAATGGTGTTGGGAACGCCCGAGTACTGCTCCCCCGAGCAACTGGCAGGAGACCGGCAGTTGATGGGTGTGGGGATCGACATCTATTCCCTGGGAGCAACCCTCTACCAGTTGCTGACAGGACGTCCCCCATTTGTGGCCCGTGATGACCGCAGCCTGTTCGTGCAGGTGATGGAAGATGAGGTCGTCGATCCTCGCGTCATTCGCCCGGCGCTTCCGCGCGATCTCTGGTTGATCTGCCAGAAGTGTCTCGAGAAATCCCCTGTCCGGCGGTACCGAACGGCCCTCGAATTGAATGACGACCTTCGACGATTCATTGCGGGTGAGCCGATTGCTGCTCGGCCAGTTTCACCCGTTCGAAGGATCGCCAGGTGGTGCCACAGACATTCGTGGATCACATCGTTCGCGGTGTTCTCGGTGGTGTTCTTCGGAATCGCGGCCATGAGCCTGTTTTATCATGCGCATACGATCGCGAAGCGCAACGTGCAGCTCGAAGACTCGATTGCACGCGAGCGCCGGCTCGTCCGCACGCTCGAAGCCTCGGTCACAGAATCGGCGCGACGCGGCAGCCTGCTGGAACATCGGTATGTCGCCGACCGCCTGCGTTCCGCCGCCAGCCGCCTCGATCACGGCGAGTTCCTGGGTGCGTTCGAAGAACTGAACAGTGCGGCGGAACTCACGGGGAAACAGGCCTCGGCAACCTTTGGCTATCGGTTCCTTCTGGGGCGACTGCGTCAGGAGCGATTCCCCCTGGTGGCCGGTCGCGGGCAGAGCATGGGGATTCGGGCCAGATTTCTCGACAATCGAGACCTGGTGGCGCTCACTCAGCATGAAGGAGCATCGATCTGGAACACCCGTGCGTCGACGGTCATCGGCCGCGTTCCGGTCGGCGGTCACGAAGCCACCGATCTGCAGATTGAACGACACGCGAATCTGGCGTTGTTTGCCAGATTTCCCGAAGGTCTTACCGTCTGGAATCTGCGCACGCACCAGTGTGTGCAGGAGGTGACCAAAGTGGGCCGCGTTGATCGTGTCTGCTCACTTCCGCAGTCGCGCAGTGTGCTCTGCGCGCAGGTGCTGGGAGAATCCACGCGGCTGTTCCGCGTCCAGCTTTCCGATGGAACGGTGGAACCGCTCGGCGAGATCGCGGCCCTGTGTGAGTCCCTGGTGAGCAGCCAGGATGGCGAATGCATTGTCTTTGCCTCGATGAAAGGAACCTGGCTGCTGGACGGCGCGGCGCGGCCCGTGACGCAGGTCCCGTTCAAGGCGTACGCGGCACGCTTCCTGAACCGCGATCAGCACCTGGTTTTGGGAGGCAGCGCCGGCGAGATCTCGATCTGGAACCGTGAGCCGCTGGGCG
>CAIUHT010001069.1 GCA_903898975.1 uncultured Planctomycetaceae bacterium | reverse complement strand
TGGTCCGCCGACCATGACATCGCCGTGCATGCCACCGCGCTGCGGTGCGCAGGAGTGGAACCCTAGCGAGAACTCCTTCAGAAGGGCACCTGCTGGATTTGGCCCAATGGAATTCAAGGGATTTCGGACGGTGCGTGCCCGGGGCCAGAGGTACAGCTCCCCAAACCCCAACCCCTGACCTGACCCTTTCTGTGCATGGCTCCGGCACTGCCTTGAATTCAGCCCTTGCGATTACGTTGATGGTACGAACAGAAGGCAGTGTCCATGACCGCCCCACACGGGAGATTAAGCTACTTCGTTCGCTAACGAGTCGGGTCGTGGCACCCCGGGAACCGATCAGGGCGAGATCGGGATATCCACCCGATTGGTCCCGGAGTCACGAGTTCCACCGTCGACCGTCAATCCTCGATCAGAGAACCGAAACTCGGCGCGGTCGAACTCATTGGTCGATGCCGCGAGGATCAACCTCGTCTTCCCACTGAAAATCAGACTGTGATCCGAGACCCGGTCGAGCCGCTCGGCCTCGATCCGGAAAAATGGGTCCCGTTGGCACCCTACGCGAACGTCGTGGTATTCGACCGAACGTTCCGAGGCCAATGATCTGAGACGGGTAAAAGCGGAATCCATGTGGGACACCCCCTGGCCGGATTCGAAAGTAAGTTCGACGCCATGGAGACGAACCACAGGGAGGGCACCAATGCTGAAGAATCCCTTCTTAACAAAGCCCCGCCGGACCTTATCGACCCTCAGGTGGATTACCTCATTGGAAAGCCCATGAGCGCGAAACGAGGCACTCAAGGATGGGACCGGTTCGGAAGCCATGACATCAACTTCTCCCAACCCGAAAAGGAGCAGTTTGCAACAAGAGAGCAGGAGTCCCAGAGCGGCATTGACCAATCCAGGACCCGACGCCCCACCCACCCGCCGGCACCAGATGAGGCCCGTCAGTTTCGAGACGTAGGAGATCTGTCGGGAGGTCAGGGTGCTCATTCCTCGATGACACGATACCCTTCTGTGGATTCTCCCGAGTGGACGGGAATCTCCAGAGGCACGCCCTCCTTCACGACTACTGAACAATGCGGCTCCCATTGGAGCCCACCATCAGGACCGACGACTCCGCGTTCGATGCGGTAAATGCGATCCGAACGTCCATTTAGCAAAAGTCGATGGTCACCCGATGCCCCCTGGATCCACTCCAGCATCCCTGCTCCAGAAGTCGTACCGGGATTCTCCACGTCCGACTGAAAAGATGCTGAGGACCATTCTTGCCCAGCAGGCGGCACAGGGATGGCAGGGGCTCCCGCTAGTTGCTTCACATTTACCCCACCTACCTGGCCATCCACGAGATCCATCCATCCTTGAAAGACAAATTTGCCATCCACCTCGTTGTAGTCGGAGGAACGGATCGGACCCACCCTCGGTGCCAGGGTGAGGGTCATCTTTGTCACAATCACAGTTCCGACCCCGGGAAAATCCGCCGTGACAGTCCAGTCGAACTTTCGTGTCTGTCGATAGGTGCCCGCCGGGACTTTCACCGTGCCTTCCTTCGAGACCTGTACAACAGAGCGCATGTTCAACAATCCATATCGTTCTAAGTATCCGGTTAACGACTGGGTCAGGTTGGCACCTTTTGCGAGGGCCTCCGGCGTGAGAAGCGTCACAGGCGGATTCAAATCCCTAAGCCGTGCAATATCCTGAATCCAATCGATCCAGACCAACGACCGCCCATCATTGCTAAGTCGAAGGCCAACATACGCCGTCGGTTCAGCGGGCTCAGACTGGGTAAAGGTGTAGTCCGATCCTCCCCTTGAGGTGACATATCCGTCGTATTGACCCTTGGAACCTTTCCACTGGTACCAGTTCCCGTCATTGAGGGGCATATAGAGTTGGATAATCCCCTTGAGACACGTCACCTCAAAGGTGTTCGTGGGCGACGCATTCCCGGCCAGATCAACCGCAAAGACACTGAGAACATTGACCCCGGGATTCAGCTGGAGATTCGCTTTGAAGGCGCCCGATCCCTGCTGGGTCTGCCATGGACCAGCATCCAGCCTCCATCGTATCAGAACGGGCCCAGCGTTGTCCGAAACCGTGCCAGCAAGCTGGACACCGGGTTCACTCAAAACCGAGTTCGGTGCCGGCGAACTGATCGCCAGCGTCGGCTTCTGCACGTCCACAAAGTTGGCCGTGATCAACAGATCCTTCGCCATCTTGAACACCAGCGGATTGCGGTTGGTGGGTGGCAACTGGTTGCTCGTCCAGTTCGT
>CAIUHT010001068.1 GCA_903898975.1 uncultured Planctomycetaceae bacterium | reverse complement strand
GTACTTCGCGTTCCAACTGAGCGAACTGCTGACCCGCAAGCCAGGGGCGAACGCCCGGGAAATCCCCCTCGAAGTCCGGGCCGCAGCGAAGTAGTCGCCGCCTGCGCGAGGGACAGTTTGCCAGGGCGATAGAGTGACTGAGCCACCTGGTGACCCGCGGCTGAGGTCAGCCGCCACGGGCGCTGACCCGGCGCGGTCGAAGCGCCGCAGCGCCAGAAGTCTGCACCTCGCCCCCCTCGGCCAATCGATTTCTCGAAACAGCGACACAGGTCTGTTCCCAGGCGGGGACAGACCTGTGCTGCTTTGTGGGCCCGGCCAGGGCGACAGCGGGGGCTCCTGGCACCTTCCCCGGCAGTGACGCTGCGCCAGGCAGTTTCACGGTCCGAGGCAGTGGCACTGCCTCGGACCGGGCCCTGCCTCTCACCAAGTCAACTGTTGAAAACGCGACCGCTGTTGAGGTGCCAGGTCAGCGGCAGTGCTTCGCCATGCTTCTCAGGCCACTCCGGTCTCGACCTGATAAACGTCTGCACGAGATTCCCGGCCTCGAGCGTTCAGGAGGAAAAATCCCCTGCGACGCCCGCCCCCCTTCAACTGCGGCTTACAGTTCCGTTTCGCTGAGCGGATCCTGGGGGAGAATCGCGGAGAGTTTCCGGCGGGTTCCATTCGGCGTGAACATCCGCCCGTAGACGGTCTCGTCGATCTGTTCCGACAGGAACTTCACATGCCCGTCGGCGAACAGGAAGTTGCAACCTTGCGGATGGAACGAGTTGGGATACGGCGCGGCTCCTTCCGCCCCTCCCAGCACACTGTTGATCTTGCCCAACTTGTGGCCCCCCGCCTCCAGCCGCAATGAGGGGCCAGTCCCACCAAAAAACCCATGGTGGTAGCCCGTCTCGGCGTATTGCAGCGGGAAGACGAAGGTGGTGGCCCGATAGTCGGGATCGCCCCAGTTCCGAAGCCCCCCCATTTCTCCGGCATTGACGTTTTCTGAGGCGAGCAGTGTCTGGGCCTGCCCGTCGGCCATGTCGTCCAGCACGTGGCTGTAGTTGTAGAGCGTGGCGGTTCCATTCGCGTTCAGCAGCCGAACGCCATGCCACATCAGGCCCCCTTCACGCGTCAGCGCCGCATCGCCCGCCCGGTTCGGAGCCCCCAGCAGCGTGGAGTCGCCGGAGAAGTAGTTGGGCCAGCCCGACGTGGTGTCCCACTTGATGCACTCCACGTGGTACATGTGGATCTCGGCCCGATCGTCCTCGAAGCCGGCGTTCACCACGTAGCTGGCGGCACCGTCGAGCCCAGCCGCAGTCGTGTCGGACGGACAGGTCCAGACCTTGACCCCCAGCCGGCCCAGCGCCGTGTTCGGATTCAACGCATCCCCGGGATCATCGAACCGCCGGGTGACGTCCCAGCGGCCCGAGATATCATCGCGCCCCACGAAGGGGAGCAGGTCAACCCGCCACGAATGGATCGGGCGACTGAGCATTGCCAGGCCCCGGAGCGGCTCCCCGTAGCCCTGCTCGTAAACTCCGAAGGGGGGCAACTGCCGCTTGATCGCCCCGCGGTTCTGAAAGCCAATTCCCAATTGTCGGAGGTTGTTGACGCATTCCGTCCGCCGGGCCGCCTCGCGGGCATTCTGCACCGCGGGGAGAATCAACGCCGCCAGGACGGCGATGATCGTGATCACCACCAGCAGTTCAATCAGGGTGAACCCTGCCCGGGCCACAGTCTGCGTTCGCCCGCCAGCCACCCCACCCACCACTCGCAACTCTCTTCCAGTATTCATCTTGTGCCACCTCCTGAATGCAGGTGCCAATTTCCACATCCGGCCACTCGGCCAACGCTTACCGTGCGGAGCTGCACTCCCGACCGCCCTGGCCCCGCGACGTTCCAACCCGCCACAAGACAAGCCATGTGATCGATCGCAGCGCACACTTCAGCCCCCCTCGCGCCCACCCGGGATGCCGAAGCGCACTGCTCCGCTCCCTCTACAACGCACAACCCCCTCCAAACATGACAACAAAAATGGATTTTTTTTTGCGAACAGGTGCGGAGTGCTCGCGGGCGCCTGCCAGCGACGGGCTCAGACGCGTCCCTCCCACTGGCCGGCCACGGCTCGCCACACGCTCAATCCGGGCCCCGGGCATTCACCACAAACCATTTCGCGACAAAGATTTAGCGATCCACTGAAGAAGCCCACGCAGCGGGGCTCAACTCCAACTAGCGGGCGTGACCGGGTCGCGAGCCCCGGTCTCAGGGACAGACTGGACCTCCTTGGGCACCAGCGCCCCTCACGTCTCGTCCCGCTCTCGCCGCTCTCCCCGCTCCTGCATCGACTCCTGGCGTCGGCCCCGGCCTTGACCCCGAGAGTCGTTCCCACCGGCGCCGCGCCCTTCCGCGCCCCGGCCACCCCGCCCTCCTTCCCGCCCTCCACCTCCCGTCTCTCCTGAGGCCCCATTTCGACCGCGACCTCGGGCCTGGGCCCCGCCCCGGGGGCGCTGCGCGGTGGCGTCGAAATCGGGGTTGTCCGCAGGCAGCAACGCTCCCGTGGTTTCTTGCCATTGCTTGAGCCGGGCCAGCAGCTCGCGCGTCCGTTCCGGTTGCTCGGCCGCCAGATTCCGCTGCTCTCCCGGGTCCTCGGCCAGGTCGTACAGTTCGGGACGATTCGGGGATTCGAAGAATTCAATCAGCTTCCACCGCCCGGCTCGCAGGGACCCCGAGGGGGCTCCCCGCCCGGCATAGCACGGAAAATGCCAGAACAGATCCCGCGCGGGCCAATCTCCGGCACCAGCCATCAAAGGTGCCAGGCTGCGACCATCGAGCCGATGCCCGGCGGGGGGGGGCAATCCCGCCAGTTCCAGCACCGTGGGGTAGAGATCGAGGCTCAGAACCGGTTCGGCGATCTCGCGTCCCGGTTGCGTGACGCCCGCCCCCGCCATCAGCAGGGGCACGCGGACCCCTCCCTCATAAAGCTGCCCCTTGTTGCCCCGCAGGGGGGCGCTGCTGCTGCCCGTCCCACCATTGTCTGAGGTGAAGACCAGCAGTGTCTCTTCAGCAAGTCCCAGTTGCTCCAGTTTCTCGACCAGCCGTCCCATGTTCTGGTCGACCGCTTCCACAGTCGCGGCATACTCGGCTGTCTGGCCCCGCTCGCCCGTCTGCTCGCGCTTGGCAGTGTATTTCTCGAGCAGGTCGGGGCGGGGATCGAACGGGGCATGCACGGCGTGATCGGCGAAGTAGACGAAGAAGGGGGTGCTCGATTTCTGCTCGATGAACTTCAGGACCTCATCGGTCAGTCGATCGGAGAGGTAGTTGCCGCGCGAGTCGCGGTACGCATCCTTTCCAAACCCGAGCGCATCAGGAAAGACGACCTTGTCGAACCCCTGCCCACTGGGCGAGACCGGGCCACTCCGTCCCCGCCCGAGATTCCACATGCCAAAGAAGGCCGTGGCATAACCCCCGTCCCGGAGCGACTCGGCCAGGGTCACCGACTGGGTGGGGAGTTCCGGGGAATTGCGGGCGGGCAAGAGTCGCTGCCAGGCGCCGCCCGCCTTCTGATTCGGGTCGACCACGGTGTAGACCCCGTGCCGGGGGGTGTACTGGCCCGACATCAGGCAGGCCCGCGTGGGGGAGCAGTTGGGGGCGTTGGCGTAGGCGCAGGTGAAATGCAGGCCACGCCGGGCAAGGCGGTCGAGATGTGGCGTCTCGATGAACCGGTTCCCCGTGCTGCCCAGGTCGCGCCAACCCATGTCGTCCATCAGCACGACGATGACATTGGGAGGCCGGGCCTCGACCGTGCGCGAGAGGCACAGTCCACCGGCCAGGGCGAGCAGCCAGGCCAGGGTGGACCACCGGGTGGCGGGCTGGGTGAACCGCCGCGCAACGCAAGGGTGTCGTGGGCTCATGGTGGGTTGTGCCGATCTAGCGGGAACGGGGACGTTCGTAAATCACGTCGAGCGTCTGCTCGGCCAAGATCGAACCAGCGGCGGCTTTCAACAGCCCCTCGCGGGTCGCCTGGGCCGGGGTAAGATTGAGTTTTTTCGACAGGGCGAACACGGTGATGTGATAGGTCTTCTGCCCCGGGC
>CAIUHT010001067.1 GCA_903898975.1 uncultured Planctomycetaceae bacterium | reverse complement strand
TGGCACTGGGCGCACTGCATCCGCACGCCGAGGAACAGCTGGGCGACATCCTCGAGCTGCTGCTTGGGCTCTTTGACCCGCTTGTACCAGGCGACGGGGGGATTGCCGATGACCGTCCCGGTGGCGGCGAGCAACTCGCGGACGAACTGGTCGTAGGGCTTGTTGGCGAGCAGGCTGTCGCGGACCCAGGCGTGGAACGCGAAGTTCGAGACCGTGTCGCTGGCGTCGTCCCGCCGGTTCTTCAGCAGGGCGGCCCATTTGCCCGCGAAATAATCGGCGTAGTCCTGGCTCCGCAGGAGTTCGTCGATCCACTGTTCGCGGCGGTCGGGACGGGTGTCGGCGAGGAACCGCGACGATTCAGCGACGGTGGGCAGGCGACCGGCGATGTCGATCGTGACGCGGCGGAGGAAGGTCGAATCATCGCAGGGGGGCGACGGGGGGCTGCCAATCTCCCGCAAGCTCGCGAACAGATGCTCGTCGATGAAATTCGCAGGGCTGGGCAGATTGTCGACGGGGGCCCCCAGAGGCACGGTGGCGCTGAAGACGTTCACGAGTCCCTGGAAGCGAACCATGACCGACACCTTGCCGGTGATGTCGTGGACCTGGACCAGCCCCTGTGGACTGGCCTCGGCCATGGCCGGGTCGTTGGATTCGAAGAGGGCCAGGGAGGTGACGTCGCGGACGGTGCCATCGGAGTAGGTGGCCCGGGCGGTCAACTGCTGGGTGCCGTGGCGGGGCACGACCTGCCGGCGGGGTTCGACCTCGAACGCGGTCAACGTCGGCGCGGTTCCCAGGTCGGAGTGGGCCCCCTGCTGGATCCAGCGGGCCAGCAGGGCGAACTCGGGAGAGTTGGGCTTGATCCGCACACCCCCGCCATGGGGAATCAACCCCGCCGCCTTGCGGAGCAGCAGGCTGGCCTCGGGAGTGTGGGGCGAGAGTCGGCGTCCGCGGTCGTTGCTGGTCAGGTGTTCGTGGTCTGACAGCGGCTCGAACCCAAGGAGGGAGAGCTGGAAGCCATTCTGGCCTCCCCCGGCCTTGGCGTGGCAGACGCCGAGATTGCAGCCGGCCTTGGTCAGGACCGGCATGACATCGTTGGCGAAGCTAACGGCGGGGGGGGCGGCAGGGGCCGCCTCGGGGGCCAGGTCGGCACCTTGGGCGGCGACCGCGAGCAGGGCCCAAGCAGCCGCCACAACCAGAAGTGGCGAGGCCACTTGCGTCAAGCGGCGACGGCGGATGTTGCTCCTCAGTGACCGCATGCTCAACACTCAATCCCGCGGGAGACAGCCCCTCCACCCCCGTCAGACGAACTGGCGGGGAACAGGGGACAGGCCACCAATCAACACACAGTAATCTGTTCGACAAATGGCTGTCAACAAGTTCAGTGCCGGGGGTCTCCGTTCCTCCGGTCGAACCGCGAGACTGTTCGATCGGGAGGGCCGGGGGGAATTGCCCAATCCAGCAGTGGTGCCGGCGAAACAGAGGCGGGCTGAGAACCCCGCTGACAGGAGAGCGGCCCGACATGCCCAGGCTCTCATGCCGGGGGGGGGCACAGCCAGCTGCCGACGCCGGGGGGCAGCGGCCACCTCATCATGTTGTGCGCTCGACAATTCGCTGGTCTTCACTCCGGCGCTGCGGCAGCAACGGGCAGCGGTCGGTCACCGGGTCAGGCCGTGTGGTGAAACGCCACGCGGGGCGTGG
>CAIUHT010001066.1 GCA_903898975.1 uncultured Planctomycetaceae bacterium | reverse complement strand
GCGGGTGCCCGCCGTTGAGCGGCGACCTTCGCCGATGCCGGGTCTTGCGACAACTCTTCCGCCTTCGCACTGTTCGTGACTTGGCCCGAGCCTTTCTCCATGGTCCGGGTCATCGCTCGACCGGCTGGCTGGCTGCGTGTGAGCTGTTCGGCAGACTGGCTGGGGAACTCCGCGACCTGCTCGCCAACCTGCTGCAGCGGGGCTGTCCCCTGGAACATGCGGCCGCGCTCCCTCCCGGCGTCGCTGGCCACCGAGACCTTGGTCCCACTGCGACGGACACCGGCCATCTTCTTGAGCTGACCGGCGGGCTCCTCCTGTTTCACCGAATTTGCCGCCTGCTGCAGTTCTTCATCGAGCCACTGCAGCTCGGCTTCCGCCCACCCCACAATCTGCTCCTCCTGCTGGCTCTGCTCGATGGTTTTTTCGAGGGCGGCCACCAACGCATCGACGTCTCCTTCGAGCAGCACAAAGAACGACTCGACCTCGGCTCCATCGACCGGTCGGCGGGATGGCACCGGTGATTCCTGCGGGGCAGGCTCGCGACGCGCCGCAGACGCACGAGGATTGGATACGTCCCGGAAGCCATGTTCGGCCAACTGTGCGCACAGTTCCTGCCGCCACGCCTGCGCGAGACCGGGATTGGCATCCGCCCCCGCGAATTCGACAGTCACCACCTGCACCCGATCGGGCGGGGCCTGCACCAACTGCGATTTGAGTTGCTGACGGGACACCAGCGGGCGTGCCGACTCTTGGGCGACCTGCGGTCCCTGATCAGGCATGATCGCCCGAGACATCGGAAGAGCTATGTCGGTTGATGGTTCAGCGAGGCCGGCTGGCCTCTTCGCATCCGTGAAGACCTGGGGCCCCTTCACCTCGGGAGACGTCAACCGCCACGCCAGCAGAGGAACGCCCAAGGCCACGCTCGCAGCCAGTGCGGGCAGCCACCGCCGTCCCCAGCCGCTCCCGTTCGCAGCGGCCGATGGTGAGGCCTGGGAGGCCGCTGGCGACGTCGCTGGGGCAGAGGCCGCTGGGCCAGAGGCCGCGGTCGGCCCACTTGCGGGACCACTCGGCGCGGGCAACCCGGCAATCTGCTGCTGCAGCGTTGTGCCAAACGCGACCGGCAATTCCTCTCGATGCAGAGACCGCAGGGCCGAACCCAGGACATGCACCCGCGCCACGGCGTGCCGCCCCCTGGGGTTCTGTGCCAGCCACTGTTCGACCTGCGCCCGCTCAGACTCCGAGACCTCGCCATCGGCGTACGCCGACAGGAGTTCGGGATCGGGGGGATTCATGTTCATGTTCACTCCCATTCGGGCATGAAGCCCGCCAGACACAACCGCAACTCTTCCCGCGCCCTGTGCAGTCGGCTGCGAACCGTTCCAACCGGGACGCCGACCACTTCGGCGATCTGCTCGTACTTCAGCCCCTCGATTTCCTTCAGCACGAGAACGGTGCGGTGCTCGTCCCCCAGCGAAGCGAGGGCCCGACGGACCACCGTCTGCCGCTCGGCGACCAACACCCCCTCCTCAGGCCGGCCTGCGGCATTTCGATCGGCCGGTTCCGCTCCCGTCCGCTCCCGCTCGGCGTCGATCGATTGGGGATCGGGGGACCGCAGCCTCAGCCGGTCCATCGAGAGATTGAACGCGATGCGAAACAACCAGGTATAAAACGGAGAGCGCCCCTCGAACTCCCCGAGCTTCTGATACGCCTTCAGGAACGCCTCCTGGCAGACATCCTGCGCCTCTTCGCTCGAGTGCAGCAGCTGCCTCACCGAGTGAAACAGCCGGTTCTGATGGCGCAGCACCAGCTCCCCAAAGGCAGACTGTCGTCCACCTCGGCACTCAGCCACCAACTCGGGGTCGGTCGGAGACATCTCGGACCCGCTCAGGACAGTTCCTCTCAAGTGTTAAGACGCTGCCACGGCTGGAATCGTTCCCGGTTTTGTAAACGATTCCACCTGCCTTCTGTAATGCCGCACATCTCCACCACACTGTTCACGCGTCACCCCAATGTATTCGCGTGACTCTTTTTTCAGCCCTCAGGACGACTGGGTCTCCCCTGTTACCGCCTTGATGCGGCCCCGGCCCGCACAATCGTCACACTCCCGAATCTCAACGCAACGGGAGAACCTCCACCCGCTCCCGCCGAGGGTACTCTCGGTTCGCCCCCAAACTTCCCCACCACGCCTGCCGAAACCTTCCTCGAAAGCCCGCATCGCGCTCCCGCTTGGCGTTTGCGCTGGCGCAGCGATCGGCCTGCTCGGTCGGGTGCTGCGGCTGGGCTGGGTTGAGTCTGGTGGGGTTCAGTCGGGTTGGGCGGCTTCGTCAGCTCTTCGGGCATGGGCAACCGCCACCCTCAGTCTGTGTGGCCAGCACGCGTGTCGGCTCCTCTTTTCTGCGGGCGTTCCCAGGAAACCTCCCCATGTCAAACCGTTTCGCGGCAGGACCGGGTGACGCCGGTCGTCGGCGACGACGGCTGGCCACCGCGGGAGAGGGTGAAGCCGGAACCCCCAGCCCCCCAGACGCCGCCCCCCCGGCCTCCCCCCGCCGACTCTTCTCGCTGCATCGACCGGTCGCCGTGGAGGACTGCGACACCCCGGCCCTGCCGCTGGCCCGGCTGATTCCCAGGCACCCCCTCTGGTACGCCCTGCTGGCCTGCCTGCTGG
>CAIUHT010001065.1 GCA_903898975.1 uncultured Planctomycetaceae bacterium | reverse complement strand
GAGGGCGAGCGGTCGCCCTTCTGGGTCCCCCCGGGGGAGAGCCATCGGAGTCGCGGGCGGGAGGGTTACGGTCCCCTCGCGACCACATCTTGTGGATCAGGGAGGTGCGCGAAATGCGGGGAATGCTGCGGAGATTCTGGCCTGCCATGACGGGGGGCCTGCTGGCACTGGGACCAGTCGGTGCGTGGGCGCAGTCGCCGTACAAGGTGACCATCATGCACCACAATGACGCGGAGTCGAAGGTCTTCAACCTGGGGAGTGGGGCGGCGGCCAACTACGGGGGCATGGGGCGGTTCAAGACCCTGCTCGACCAGACCCGCAATTACTACCAGGCCCAGGGACACGGTGTCCTGGCGATTTCCGCCGGGGACAGTTTCCTGGCCGGGGCCAACTTCCAGGCCAGTATGGACTCCGGCGCGGCTGGTTCACGCACGTTCTACGACGCGGTCGGAATGAGCCTGATCGGCTATGACGCCGTGACGATTGGCAATCATGAATTCGACTTTGGCACCGGGGTGCTGGCCGAATTCATCACCGACGCTCAAACACACAACGCCACCACCTTTCTGTCGGCCAACCTCGACTTCACCGCCGAGGCGGGCCTGCAGTCGCACGTGAACGCGGGGCGAATTGCCAAGAGCGTGCTGAAGACGGTGGCGACCTCCGCCGGCAACAAGAAGGTGGGCATCATCGGTGCCACGACTGAAACCCTCCCCTATGTCAGCTCGCCCGGCGCGACAGTGGTGGGGAGCGTGGCCACCGCGGTGAACTCGGAAATCGCCTCGCTGCAGTCGCAGGGGGCCGATCTGATCGTGCTGTCCAGTCACCTGCAGGGCCTGGCCAATGAACAGGCGCTCGTCTCGCAACTGAATCCGGGCATCGACCTGATCATCGCCGGCGGTGGTGATGAACTGATGGCTGGACTGTCCAACCCCAAGCCGACAGACGTCTACACCTCCTCGGCCCCGGGCAGCGTCGCCAACACCGGACTGGTGCCTGTCAACGGGTACAACAGCACGGCAGCCCCCAACCAGGCCCTGTATCCCCTCCAGAGCACCGCCACCGACCTGGGGGGCAATTCGATTCCCATTGTCACCAGTCGCGATGGCTACAGCTACCTCGGCCGGGTCACCCTCGATGTCAGCGCCGCTGGCGCGGTGACAATCGACCCCAGTTCCAATCCACAGCGGGTCGCCTCCACCAGCGTCGATGCCCTCTACGGCGTGGTCGTTGACTCCGCCATCCAGTCGCAGGTTCTCGACCCCATCACCAGTTATGTGAGTGGCCTCGCCAGCACGATCATTGGCCAGACCTCGGTCGAACTGGTCCGCAACCCCGGTGTGCGGTTCAAGGAAACCAACCTCGGCAACCTCGTCGCCGACAGCTTCCTCGAACAATCCCGGCAACTGGCCCAGGCGCAGGGTGTGCAACGGCCCCACCTCGCCCTGGTCAATGGTGGCGGTATCCGCGACTTCATCGCCGCGGGAGCCATCTCGAAGCTGGACACCTTCGATGTCTCCCCGTTCGGCAACCTGCTGACCGTGGTCGAAGATGTCACTACCGCCGATCTCAAGTTGCTGCTGGAAAACGCCGTCTCCAAGGTCACCGACACGCCCGCTGACGGGCCGACACCCACGGGGACCGATGGGCGGTTCGCCCAGGTCAGCGGTTTCACCTTCACCTACGATCTGTTCGCCCAGCCGCTGCAGCTCACCTCAACTGGATCGGTCATCCAGCAGGGACGTCGGATCAGGTCGGCCAAGCTGGACGACGGCACGTTCCTGATTCGCGATGGACGCCCGGTCGCAGGCCTGACAGTCGACATCGCCACGCTCAACTTCCTGACCACCGGGGGTGACCAGTACTTCGATCCCGACTATCTCTCCCAAGACTACTTCCTCAACACCCGCCTGCTGGGTATGTCGGACCAGCAGGCACTGGAGGCAGGAATCCGCAGCTTCAATAACTCGGACATCGGCTCCGATTCCCGCTATGACCTGCAGTCCGATGGCCGCATCGGCTTCGTGCCCGAGCCTGGCGTCACCCCGCTTTTGGTCGCGGGATGCGCGGGTCTCTGGTTCGTCCGTCGACGCTCCCCGGGTCGCACTTCGGCGGTCTCCTGACCCTCCCACGGTGAGCCTCCCGGGCGCGTCTTGACCCGCCTGGGAACACCCGGGTTCGCCCTGGCGGGCTGAGTCACCACAGCAGGGTGACCGGGTTGGGTCAGCGTGGTACAACACCAATCGGGCTTCCTCGCTGGGGAGGCCCGATTGGTCGTTTGCACCCCGCACTCCAACCCACCGCTTCATGTCAACTCCAGCGTCGTCAACTCATGCGTCGCGCCCCTTGGCCCAGCAATTCGCCGAGGCGTTTCCCCGTTCCGCTCAACTCGCCGAACGGGGCCGCCAGATCTTCCCCGACGGCGTCACGCACGACAGCCGCTTTCTCACCCCCTTCCCCGTCTACATCGATCGCGCCTCAGGGTCCACGAAGCACACGGTCGATGGGCAGGCGATCATCGATTACTGGATGGGGCACGGGTCCCTGCTGCTGGGTCACAGCCACCCCCTGGTCACCGAGGCGGTCTGCCGCCAGGCCCCTCGCGGGACGCACCCCGGGGCCTGCCACGAACTGGAGATTGAGTGGGGCGAGTGGGTCGCCCGGCTCATCCGCAGTGCCGAGCGGGTCCGCTTCGTCAACAGCGGGACCGAGGCGACCCTCATGGCGCTCCGCATCGCCCGCATTGTCACGGGGCGGCGGCGGGTGCTGAAGTTCGAAGGACACTTCCACGGCTGGCACGACCTGCTCATTCCCGCCGCCGATCCCCCCTACGGGACCGGGCAATACGGCATGCCGGGCATCACGGCGAACGTGCTCGACGACCTGGTCGTGGTCCCTCCGAACAACCTCGCCGCCCTCGAGCAGGCACTCGACGAGCACCAGCCCGCCTGCGTCATCCTCGAGGGCACGGGGGGGCACTGGTCGCTGGTTCCCATGCGCGGGGAGTTTCTGCGCGCGGTCCGCGAGCTGACGGCGAAGCGGGGCATCCTGCTCATTTTCGACGAGGTGATCACCGGGTTCCGGGTCAGTCCGGGGGGCTCGCAGGG
>CAIUHT010001064.1 GCA_903898975.1 uncultured Planctomycetaceae bacterium | reverse complement strand
CTCCCGGTGCTGCGCGGTGTGCGTTCGCTCTATCGCCAGGGGAGGCACTGGCAATCGACACTCCGCCCCCCGTCGGGCCCGGGAGGAATCGAGTTTGGACCAGGAGACCTGCTGGTCTTACTGGATCGGTCGTGGGACGAGACCTTCCCATGGTCCACGGTCGCGCAAGCTCGGGCGCGGGGCGCCCAGGTCGCCGCGGTGGTGTACGACCTCGCTCCCCTGCGGCATCCGCAGTACTTCCCCGATGCGGTCGCCCGCTCGTTCCGTGCCTGGTGGCAGCGGATCCAGCGCGAGACCGACTTTACCCTGGCGATTTCCCGCAGTGTCGCGGCCGAAGTGGCAGAAGAGGCAGCCCGGACCCAACCCCGCCGCGGCACCCCCTGGCCAGCCGGGTGGTTCCGCCTGGGTGCCGACCTCGATGGGGCCACCCATGCCCAGCCGCCGCGACCAGAACTGGCGGGATTATTGAACGAGGTGCCCGACCGACCGTTCGTGCTCATGGTCGGCACATTGACCTCGCGCAAGAACCACGCGACGGCGCTCGACGCCTGCGAGGCGTTGTGGGCGACCGGTGCCGACTTGCGCCTCGTGATTGCCGGGGGACACTGTTGGGATGCGGGGCCACTGGTCGCCCGCCTGCAGGGTCACGCCGAGCGGGGCCGCCGCCTGTGGTGGTTCCCCGATCTGACCGACAGTGAACTGGCGAACTGCTACCGCCACGCCGCGGCCTTGGTCACTCCGAGCTTCGCCGAGGGTTTCAATCTGCCGATTGTCGAAGCCCTCTCGCAGGGCTGCCCGGTGCTGGCCAGCGACCTGCCAGTCCACCGCGAAGTCGCCGGCGCGTGGGGAGCCTACTTTCCCGCCAATTCTGCCAGCGACTTGGCGCAGTTGCTGGAGCACCGCCTCGCGGCGGTCAGACGTGGTGAAGGACGGGTGTGCGACTTTGCCTGGCCAACCTGGCGGGAGAGTGCCCGGTCACTCCTGGAAGCCGCGCAGCAAGCAGCGGCCAAACCCGAGACCGACCGACGCGCTGCCGCGTAATAAATCACGCAGGCCCTCCCGAGACTGCGTGCGACTGGAACCCCTCGTCAGTCGCCAGGCTGCACCGGTGAATCCCGCCACACGCCGCCACGACCTCCGCACGGGCCGCGCAGCCCCCCTGGGCTGGTCGCCAGGAGAGTGGTCAGCGGTGGCTGGCGGGACTCACTTGGTTTTGATCGGATCAGCGGGTCGCTTGGGGAGCGCCTTGGGCTCGGCCTTCATCCGTGAGAGCACTTCCTCGATGCCGCGTTCGAGTTGAGCGTCTTTCCCGGCCTGTACATCCTTCGGCTCATTGACGACATCGATATCGGGAACGACCCCTTCACCCTCGATGATGTAATCGCCCTCGGGTGAGTTGGTCGCCTGCAGGGGCACCATCACGGCACCGCCATCGATCAGCGTCCCGAGGCTGGAGATGCCAACCACCCCGCCCCACGTCCGTCGGCCAATCAGCGGACCGAGGCCCGCCTGCCGGAAGCGGTGCGGGAAGATGTCGCCGTCGCTCGCCGAGTTCTCATTCACGAGGCAGACCATATGCCCGTGGAAGACGGTCCCTGGATAAGTGCCGGGGTCGTCGCTCATGACGCCAAACCTGGTTCCCAGCAGACGGTTGTCGAGCCGTTCGATCAGCCACTGCGAGACGTTGCCACCCCCATTCGACCGCACATCGACCACCAGTCCCTGCCGGCGGATCTGCGGGTAGTACCACTTGATGAACTCGTAGATGCCATCGGGACCCATGTCGGGCACATGCAGGTAGCCGACCCGTCCCTGGGTCGCGGCGTTGACCCGCTCGTAATTCCCCAGGACCCACTCCAGATACAGCAGGCTCTCTTCGCTCGCGAGGGGGCGGAAGGTCACCTTGCGGGCCTTGGCGGCGGTGTTGTCGGCCGACAGGGTCAGCGTGACCTGGTTGCCCCGATGCCGGAGCAGGCGGTAAGGATCGTCGGTCCCCTTCAGCTCTTCTCCTTCAATCGCCAGCACGTAATCGCCGACCGCGGCATCAACCCCCACTTCGGTCAGGGGAGAGCGATACTTCTCCTCGGCGTTGTGTCCGCGAAAGATCTTGTCGATGCGGTACCGTCCCGACTCGCGATCGAGCCTGAACCGGGCCCCGGGCAACGCCACCTTCGCCCGTTCGGGCAGCTCGATGTCGCCCCCTTCGATGTAGCAGTGCCCGGCGTTCAGCTCGGCGATCATTTCCCCCAGCAGGAAATTCAGATCGGCGCGATGCGCGACGTGTGGCAACAATCGCCGGTAGCGGTCACCAATCGCCTTCCAGTCGTATCCGTGCATGTTCCGCACGTAGAAGAAGTCGCGAAACCTCCGCCAGACTTCTTCAAAGATCTGCGCATATTCCTCGGCAGGCACCACATCGACCGCCAGATCTTTCACCGAGACGGTCTTCTTTTCGCCCCCCTTCGGCTTCAGATCGAGCAGCTGATAGTTGTTTCCCACCTTGGCGAGGGTCTTGGACAGATCGGCCGAGAGGGTCCAGCTGCTCACGTCGTCGGCGAGTGTATTCACATCCCGCCTGGCGATCTCGTAGTGCAGCAACTTGGGCTTGGTCGGGCTCTCCCGGCCGTTGAACCGCGCTCCCGAAACGGTGTAGAGCAGACCCCCCTTGATTGCGCTCAGCCCGGAGTAGTTGTCGGCTTCCACGGGGACCCGCACCAGTCGGTCGCCCAACCCGTCGAAGTCGATCACCGTCAGGGCACGCGGCCTGGGCGCGTCGGCCGCCCCGCGCGGACGCTCTTCGCCCCCTCCGTTGGCCTGCCCGGGAGCAGTCGCCCCCGTGCCAGCCGCAGCCCCCGACGCGGCGACACCCCCGACCTGGACCTCGTCGCTCTCGGGAGCGAAGGGATTCTTGACCCCCTTGCGCAACGCGACCCCGAAAATGCCGGTCTGGCGGTTCCCCGCATAGTTCCACTCGAGCGAGGAAATCTGCGGGGCGAACTGTCGGCGGGAGAGGAAGTAGAGGTAGTCTCCCGAGGGGTCCCACGAGGGGCTGGCGCAATCGAACAGCTCGTCGGTGACCCGCCGAAGTTGCCGATCGGCGAAGGTGTAGATGAAGACCGAATCGAGTTCGCTCGCGTTCGACAGCCTCAGGGCAATATGCCCGCCACAGGGGGACCATTCGTAATCGTTGAGCAGGCCCCGGCGTTCGTCCGCGATCTCCTGGAGCGTGCCATCGGCCAGCGTCAGCACGTGCAGCTTGCCAAACTTGTCTGAAAAACTGAGCCGGGTTCCGTCAGGCGACCACCGCAGGGCGAACAGCATGCTCTGCAGCCCCTGGGTGAGCTGCCTGGGGGGGGCCTGTCCCGCCTGATCGATGACCCACACCTGATCTTCGCCCGACCGATCGGAAACGAAGGCAATCTGCGAGCCATCGGGGCTCCACTGCGCCAGGCGATCGTGAGCGTTGCTCGAGCGGGTGAGATTGCGAACCACACCCTTTTCGATGGGTGCGGTGAAGATGTCACCGCGGGCGACGAACAGGGCCCGCTCTCCCTTGGGACTCAAACCCGAGCCCTCGATGAACTTGTCGACGGGAATGTGCCGGGGACGCCGCGAGAGGCCATCGTCGGGAACCTCGATCGAGACCCTGGTCTCGACCCCGGTGGTGGTGTCGAACGTGGCGAGTTCGCCCAGCAGTTCATAGACAATCAAGCGGCGATTGTCGGAACTGGCCCACCGCACGTCGGCGTCGGTGGAGTTGGTCAATTGCCGGGTTTCATCGGTCGCCAGGTCGGTGACAAACAGATTGAGCGTGCCCGTCCGGTCGGAGACAAAGTAGATCTTGTCGCCGATCCACATGGGGTCACGCTCGGTTCGCACGTGATGGGCGATGGGGCGGAGGTTGAGCGTCGCGAGATCGGCGACATAGAGATTCTGAGCCCAACCCCCCTGGTATCGCTTCCACGTGCGGAAGTCGCGGAACAGCGGAGAGTAGACCAGCTTTTGCCCGTCGGGAGAGAAATCGCCCGCCCCGGCGGTGGAGAGGGGGAGTTTTTCCGGAAGTCCCCCGGCCACCGCCACCGTGTACAGCGCGGTCTCGACCTTGGCGCTCTCGGAATCGCGCAGCGAGCGGAACAGGATGCGGGACCCGTCGGGGCTCCAGCCATAAACCTGGTTGTCGTACCCACCCCGGGGCTTCAGCGGTCCGCGGGCCGGATAGAAGGTCAATTGCCGGGGTTCACCCCCCCGGGCTGGCATGACGTAGACCTGTTCGTCTCCGTCGTACTGGCCAGTGAAGGCGATCCATTGGCCGTCGGGAGAGAATTTCGGGAAGAGTTCGAGGCCCGGGTGGGCTGTCAGCCGGGTGGCGACCCCGCCAGTCACCGGGGCAATCCAGATATTGCCCGAATGACAGAAGGCGAGTTTGTCTTCGTGGATGTCGGGGTACCGGAGCAAAAGTGTCTGGGCCGAGGCCGGTTGGCCAGACGCGAGCAGGCTGGCGAGCAGACCCAGCCCCAACCAGATAGACATCCG
>CAIUHT010001063.1 GCA_903898975.1 uncultured Planctomycetaceae bacterium | reverse complement strand
TCTAGTACACCTACACCGCCCCCTCGACTCTCTCGGGGCATGTGTTCCGCGATTGTGACAACGACGGGGTGCGGACCGCGAACTCGGCACCGATCGCCAACGTCACCATCACCCTCACCGGGACCGACTTCCGCGGGAATGCGGTTTCACTCTCCACCACCACAGCGGCGGATGGTTCCTACCAGTTCACCGAACTGATGCCGGGAACCTACACCGTCGCCGAGTCGCAGCCGGCCAACTACCTTGATGGTCTCGACACCGCTGGCTCGGAAGGGGGGGACGCCGCCAACGATGTGATCTCTTCGATCAGTCTCGCCGACGGGATCGACGCCACCGACTACGACTTCGCCGAACTCGGCCCCTCGAGTCTCGCCGGTGTGGTCTATGTCGATAGCGACAACGACGGTGAGGTCGATGCGGGTGAAACGCTGTTGTCGGGCGTCACGGTGACCCTGGAGGGGACCGATGACCGCGGCCAATCGGTCTCGGTGACCGCGACCACCGACGTCAACGGTGCCTATCTCTTCCAAAACCTCCGGCCCGGTTCTTACACCCTCAGCCAGACCCAGCCTGCCGCTTACCTTGATGGGCGTGAAACACTGGGTTCGGCGGGGGGCTCGGTCGGCAGCGATCAGTTCACCCTCACCCTGGGTGCCTGCACCACGGGGACGGCGTACGACTTTGGCGAACTGGTCGCCAGCAGTCTCGCCGGACGGGTCTTCAAAGAGTGCGACAATGACGGAGTCTTCAACGGTGGGGCGGTGGGCCTGGCCGGCGTCAGCCTCAACCTGACAGGCACCGATGACCTCGGAGCCGCTGTCTCCCTGAGCACCACGACCGACGCCGACGGCCGCTACAGCTTCCTGAACCTGCGGCCCGGGACGTACGCCGTGACCGAGTCGCAGCCCTCGGGCTACCTCGATGGCAAAGACTCGGCGGGCTCGGAAGACGGGACGGTCACCGATGATGAAATCTCGGCCATCGCCCTGCCGTCCGGAACCGATGCCACCGACTACAACTTCGCCGAACTCGGCCCCTCAAGCCTCGCCGGGGTGGTCTATGTCGACAGCGACAACGACGGTGTGGTCGATGCGGGCGAATCGCTGCTGTCGGGCGTCACGGTGACCCTGGAGGGGACCGATGACCGCGGCCAATCGGTCTCGGTGACCGCGACCACCGACGAAAACGGCGGTTATCTCTTCACCAATCTGCGGCCCGGGACCTACACCCTTTCCGAGACCCAGCCGGCAGGCTACGTCGATGGACAGGAAACCCTGGGGTCGGCGGGAGGCACGGTTGGCGGTGATGAGTTCACGGTCAACCTCGGTGCCTGCACCGACGGGACCGATTACAACTTTGGGGAGCAACTCCTCTCGAGCATCGCCGGCCTCGTCTACGAAGACCGCGAGTTGGCTGGGGTCTACAACGAAAGCGACGTCGCCCTCCAGGGGGTTACGATTTACCTGACGGGTACCGACGATCTCGGCAACCCCGTCTCGCTGTCCACCACCACCGATGAGAATGGTCGCTACCTCTTCGAGAATCTGCGTCCCGGCACCTACACCGTCACCGAAGACCAGCCCACTGATTACCTCGACGGGATCGACACGGTTGGCTCGGAGGGGGGACAACTCGCGAATGACGAGATCTCCTCGATCCAGCTCCCCGCTGGAGTGGCAGGGGTCGAGTACAACTTCGGAGAAATCGTCGGTGCCAGCATCTCTGGCCACGTTTATGTCGACAGCGACAACGACGGCGTGTTCGATTCGGGCGAGGCCCCCATCTCGGGAGTGACTGTCCAGTTGACGGGTACCGACGATCTGGGCAACCCGGTCTCCCTCCAGACGACGACCGATGGTTCGGGTTACTATTCCTTCAACAACCTTCGGCCGGGAAGCTACGTCGTCACCGAGACACAGCCCGAGGCCTACCAGGATGGGAAGGAGACAGTGGGAACCGTCAACGGCGACCCTCGCGGAACGGCTGGCAGCGACCGATTCTCGGTTGAACTGGTCGCCGGTGATGCCGGTGTCCAGTACAACTTCGGGGAGCTTCAGGACGGCGACCTGCTCGCCACTGGCGACACGGCCACCATCGGTTTCTGGGCCAACAAGAACGGCCAGGCCATTCTTCGAAGCGTCAATGGGGGACCGTCTTCGACGGCTCTCGCCCAATGGCTGGTCCAGAACTTCCCGAATCTGTACGGAGAGGGGGCCGGGGCTCGGTCGATGCTGGTCAGCCCTGGGGTTTACAAGACCAACGATCAGGTCGCCTCGACCTACATCAATGCGTTCTTCAAACCCAAGTCTCTCGTCAAGCTGGAGGCCCAGATCCTCGGAGCGGCGTTCGCCACCTACGTGACCAACTCGGGCCTTGCCGGCTCCTCGAACATCGCCACTCGCTATGGCTTCACTGTCTCGGCCACCGGGACGGGGGCCAAGCGGTTTAGTGTCGGATCGAGTGGCACCGCCCTGGGAGTCGCCGACAATTCGCTGCTTTCGATCTACGAGCTGCTCGTCCTGGCGAACAACCACGCCACTTCCGGGACGCTCTATGTCGGCAACAGCACCCTCCGGACCCAGGCCAATGAGTTGTTCACCGCGATCAACGAAGTTGGCGACATCATCTGACCGCCGGCCAACTCGCGACCTGTTTCACACAGGTCGCGAGTGACCGACAGGCGGGTGCCCCACAAGTTCAATTGCCAAAGAACTTGACCATCCCGATGTTTCGGAGGCTGCCATCCCCTCGGACGGCAGCCTCCGTTCATTGAATGGCCTCTTCGCTCGCGCGTTGCGCCTCATTGCGCGCACCCCCCCTGCCCCGGCATGGAGCCCACCGGAAACCTGAACCAGCGGCAATTTGTTTTCAGCCCCGGTATCCCCCGGGGATCTGCAGGCGCTCTTGCTCGTCGCTCTCGTCGCCTTGCTCAGTAATCTCGGGCCGGAAATACCAGTCAGGCACTCCAGATGAGTCGACAATCCCCGCTTCATCCGCCAGACTGGGAAGAAGATTTTCAGCCTGTTGCCAATTGCTGAGTGATCTTCGGCCGTGCCGGTTGGGAAGTCCCCCTGCTGATTCCGGAGCCACAGGCTCGCCTCCACCCGATTTCCAGCCGCGGGTCCCCCGGCGGCAACAGGCGGTGGGCGGCGGACGGAAGGGATGCTCACCTTGTCGCCCAATTCTCCCATGGCACCGCTTCGGACAACTCGAGTGCGACCGGCTCCCCCCCGGGCTTCCCAGTCACGGGAGCTGGCCCTGTGCCTGGGCGACCGGCGGGTTGGGTTCGCCGCGACGCCGCACACGGAGGACCCGTGTGGGGCAGAAGTCAATTCATGAGCAGTTCAGCGACAGCGGCAAAACTTGAGGTGTCCCCAGTCCGTGCCTCACCTGATTCCGTCTCGCTGCTCAAGCCGAAGGAACTTGAGCAACTCCTCACCTGGAGCCAGGGGCTCGATCGGGAACTCCCCGATCTCGGGATTCACGATCTCTTCGCGCGCCAAGTGGAGCAACGCCCCGAGGCGACGGCCCTGGTCGGAGACGACGAGACCCTCACTTACCAGCAACTCGACGAACTGTCCGGCCGGATCGCCGCTCAACTCGGTCAAGCTGGCTTGGTTCGCGACTCGGTCGTGGGTGTCTGCCTGCCTCGCAGTCCCCGGCAGATCGCCCTGTTGCTGGGAATCCTGAAAGCCGGGGGGGCCTACCTGGCCCTCGACCTGAGGCTCCCGCTCCCCCGCCTGCGAAAGATGCTGGACCTGGCCCGGCCAGTATTTGTCTTCGCCGAGGGAGTGTCCAACCACGACCTGGCAACACAGCTGGGCAGCTGCCTGCTCATTCCCGACTGGCAGCATCCGCCAGCAACCCGACCGACGCCCACCGGCTTTTCCCGCGCTCTCGCCTATGTGTCATTCACCTCGGGATCGACCGGTATTCCCAAGGGAGTCGCCGTGGAGCACCGGGGAGTGGTGAGGCTGGTCCATCAGCCCGATTATGTCGAGCTGACTCCCGCATCGCGTGTTTCGCACTTCGCCCCGCTCGCCTTTGACGCATCCACGTTCGAGATCTGGGGGCCGCTGCTCAATGGCGGCGTGTGCGTGCTCATCCCGGAAGAGAGCCTGGCACTGCATGAACTTGAGGCCCGAATCCGTCGCGACCAGGTCGAGACCGTGTGGTTGACGGCGGGCCTGTTCAACACAATTGTCGACGAGCGGCCCGATCTGCTGCGGGGCTTGCGACAAGTGCTGACAGGAGGCGAGGCCCTCTCGCCAGCGCATCTTCGCCGCGCCCGCCGCGTCTTGGGCCCCCAGGCCCGACTGATCAACGGCTATGGGCCAACCGAGTGCACAACCTTTGCGACCTGCCACGACATCACAAACGCCGATCTCGAACACGACGCGCCGGTTCCAATCGGTCGCCCGTTGGTGCAGACCCTGGCGCTCGTGCTCGATGAGTCTGGCCGACTGACCCCCCCGGGCATCGAGGGAGAACTTTACCTCGGGGGCGCCGGGGTTGCCCGCGGGTATTGCGGCGATGCGACGCTCACTGCGGAGTCGTTCGTGCCCGATCCCACCGGCATCGCTCGCGAAGGGAGACTCTATCGAACCGGAGATCGTGTCCGCTGGCGCCATGACGGACGCCTCGAATTTCTCGGGCGCGCCGATCAGCAGCTGAAGATTCGCGGTCATCGAGTCGAGTTGGGCGAGATTGAAACGGCACTGCAGGCCCAGTCCGAAGTCGCCACCGCAGTCGTGACTGTCGATCCAGGTGGCCAGCAGCGGCTGATTGCACATGTCGTTCCCCAGTCCGGCTCATCTCTCGACCCCCGGGCCTTGCTGAAGGCCGTTCAGGGAGAGCTGCCCGGCTATATGGTCCCCCACGTCATTGTGCTGACCACAGAACTTCCCCTCACTGCCAACGGGAAAGTGGATCGCCGGGCTCTCGCCACTCGTGCAGTCGCGCTCCCCGCAGCGAGCGGCCGCCCGCCCCAGACCCCCCTCGAACAGTCGCTCGCCCAGATCTGGGCCGAGTTGCTTCAGCGCGAGTCAGTCGACTGCGATACCAGCTTCTTCGACCTCGGCGGTCACTCGCTGCTTGCCGTCCGCCTCGCAGCTCGCGTCCGCGCCGACCTGCGGGTCGAACTCCCCATCCGCACCATCTTCGAAGCCTCCACCATCGCCGCCCTCGCGGCCTGGATCGCCGAACGCCAGGCAGCTCCTTCACCAGAAGTCGTCCGCCCACCCCTGCGGCCAGAGCCGCGCCCCGATCAGCTCCCCCTCTCCGCCGCCCAGCAGCGAATGTGGTTCCTCGAACAGTTCGAGGGTCCCAGTTCCACCTACCACATCCCGCTGGCCAATCGCCTGCGTGGCTCCCTCGATCTCGAAGCCCTCGGCCTCGCCCTTCGCGATCTCTTCGGTCGCCACGAGTCCCTCCGCACTCTCGTCCCCACCACCGCGGGTGTCCCCTGGCAGCAGATCCTCCCGCTCGAAGCCCTCGAGCTCCCCCTCGCGGTTGAGTCGGTCTCCGCCGCGGAACTCCCCAGTCGGCTCAGCCACGCCGCCAATCTCCCCTTCCAGCTCGATCGCGATCTTCCCCTGCGGGTGCGGGTCTTCACCCTCGGTCCCGCCGAGCATGTCCTGCTGCTGGTGCTGCATCACATCGCTGGCGATGGAACGTCGCTCGCTCCCCTCTGGCGCGATCTCGCCGCCGCCTACGCCGCTCGCCGCGCAGGCGCTCCCCCCGCCTGGCGGCCGCTCGCCGTCCAATACGCCGACTACACCCTCTGGCAGCAACGCTGGCTGGGATCGGCCGACGAGCCCCACAGCGTTCTCTCCCGGGAACTCGCCTTCTGGAAGCACGCTCTCGCCGGCATTCCCGAAGAACTCCCCCTCCCCACCGATCGCCCCCGTCCCCGCGAGGCGACCTACCGCGGGGGAACCGTTCCCTGCGACATCCCCCCGGCCCTGCACGCCCGCTTGCAAACCCTTGCCCGCGAGCAGGGGGCCAGCCTCTTCATGGCCCTGCAGGCCACGCTCGCCGTCCTCCTCTCCCGACTCGGCGCCGGCACCGACATCCCCCTCGGCAGCCCCATCGCTGGTCGCCTCGACGAACAGCTCCACGACCAGATCGGCTTCTACGTCAACACCCTCGTCCTCCGCACCGATCTCGCCGGGCAGCCCTCCTTCCGCGAACTCCTCCGCCGGGTTCGCGAGTTCGATCTCTCCGCCTACGCCCACCAGGAACTCCCATTCGAACAGCTCGTTCACGCCCTCCAGCCCAATCGCTCCCTCGCCCGCCACCCGCTGTTCCAGGTGATGCTCATCCTCCAGAACACCGGCACTGTCACCCAACAACTCGCCGGGCTGGAACTCTCTCCCGAACCGCTCCCCCACTCCACCTCCAAGTTCGACCTCCTCCTCAGTCTCGAGGAACTCCCCGCCGGTGGTCTGCACGGCTTGCTCGAGTACAGTGCCGATCTGTATGACCCCGCCACCGCCACGCAACTGGTCCAGCGGTTCCTCCGGACTCTCGAACAACTCACCGCCCAGCCCGATCAACCGGTCGACTCCGTCGACCTGCTTGAGCCCGCTGACCGCCGGCAACTCCTCGCCTGGAGCCGGGGACCTGCGCCCACCGTCCCCCTCGTCACCGCCGCCACGCTCTTTGACGAGCAGGCCCGCCGGGACCCGGGCCGCATCGCCCTCGAATTCGCCGACCAAGCCCTCACCTACGGCGAACTCCGCGATCAGGCCGATCGGCTGGCCCGCCAACTGATCGCCGCCGGAGTCGGTCCCGAGCAGGTCGTCGGCCTCTCGGTCGATCGCTCGCCCCAGATGGTTGTGGCCATGCTGGCGATCTGGAAAGCGGGCGGAGCCTGGCTCCCGCTCGATCCCCGCCTCCCCCCCGCCCGCCTGCGGACCCTTGTCACCGACAGTGGCCTCGCTCTCGCCCTGGTCGACCACGACCAGGCCCCGCAGTGGCAGACCCCCGGCCTCCAGGTGCTCGACCTGGGGACCTCACACCACGCAGCCGCGCCGGCCAGCCAGCCCCTCCCCTCCGACGATCCCCACCGCCTCGCCTACATCCTCTACACCTCCGGTTCCACCGGGCGCCCCAAGGGGGTCGAGATCACCCATGGCGCCCTCACCAACCTGCTGCTCGCCATGCGCGACCAGCCCGGCTGTCGTCCCGACGACGCTGTCCTCGCCATCACCACCTTCACCTTCGATATCTCGATTCTCGAGCTGTTCCTGCCCCTCGTCTGCGGGGCCCGCCTCGTCCTCGCCGAGGCCGACGCCGTCTTCGATCCCGCCCGGCTCAGTCAGCTCATCAACCGC
>CAIUHT010001062.1 GCA_903898975.1 uncultured Planctomycetaceae bacterium | reverse complement strand
CGGGAGCCCGGGTGGGCTGGCGGATGTGGAGAGGCTGTCCCGTCGACGGGATGAGGGGTCGATGTCTGGAATCAAGTAGTTCCCCAACGATTGGCCTGGCACGGTGCGCTGGATCTGGATTGACCGGTTCGAGGAGTTTGAAAGTGGACGCTCGGCCCGCGCCGTCAAGTGCGTGTCGCTGGCCGAGGACCACCTGCACGACCACCTCCCCGGTTTTCCCGTGATGCCCAACCCCCTCATCCTCGAGGGGCTGGCCCAGACCGGGGGGATCCTGCTGGGCGAAGTCCAGCAGTTCCGCAAGGTGGTGGTGCTGGCCAAGGTTCCCAAGGCGGTGTTCCACTCGTGGGCCCGCCCGGGAGACAAGCTCGACTATCGGGTCCAGCTGCTGGACATCCAGGCTGAGGGGGGAATCGTCGCCGGGACCGCCCACGTGGGTGACCGCCTGGTGGCCGAGGTGGAGATTGTGTTCGCGAGCCTGACCGAAGCCCCCATTGGGGGGGCCCAGGCCGATTTTGTGATCCCGACCGAGATGTTGCGAATCCTCAACGTGAAGGTGCCAACCCGGCCCGCCTGAGACTGGCTGCCGGGCGTCGGGTTCCCGGCACCGAGGGAGGGCTTTCCTGGTCACTGGACAACGAGCATGAGACGTCGTGTGGTGGTCACCGGCATTGGGGTTGTGACCCCGGTCGGCAACAATGTCGAAGCGATGTGGAACGTGCTGCGCCACTCGGGGAGCGGCATTGGCCTGATCACGCACTTTGACGCCTCGCGGTTCCCGACGAAGATCGCGGCGGAAGTCCGGAACTTCCGGCTTTCCGACTGGGTGGGCGACGCCCGCCGGTTCCAGTCGTGCGGCCGCAACGTGACCTTCGCCATCGCCGCCGCCACCGAGGCGGTGCGGGACGCGGGCATCAGCGGCGATCGCGTCGACCCCCCGCGGTTCGGGGTGTACCTCGGTGCGGGCGAGGGACAGCAGGACTTCGGCCGCTTCATGCAGCTGATGTGCAGCGCGCGCAGTGGCTCGGAAGTCGATCCCGCACTGTTCTCCCAGGGGGGACTGCGGATGCTCGACCCCCAGGTCGAAATCGAGCAGGAGCCGAACGTGCCCGCGGGCATCCTCGCGTCGCTGTTCAACGCCCAGGGCCCGAACCTGAACTGCCTGACCGCCTGTGCGGCGTCGAGCCAGGCGATTGGCGAGGCCACCGAGATCATTCGCCGGGGTGACGCCGACGTGATGCTGTCGGGGGGTGCGCACAGCATGATTCACCCCTTCGGGGTCACGGGCTTCAACCTGCTGACCGCCCTGTCGACGCACAACGACGAGCCGACCCGCGCTTCCCGTCCGTTCGACAAGAACCGCGATGGGTTCGTGCTGGGCGAAGGGGCCGGGATGCTGGTCCTGGAAGAGCTGGAACACGCCCGCCGGCGCGGAGCGCGGATTCATGGCGAAGTGGTGGGCTTTGGCACGACCGCCGACGCCTTCCGCATCACCGACACTCACCCGGAAGGTCGGGGGGCGGTGTCGTGCATCCAGATGGCACTGAAAGATGCCGGGCTGCGGACCGACCAGATCGACTACATCAACGCCCACGGGACCAGCACCGACGTCAACGACCGGGTCGAGACGATGGCGATCCGCCAGGCGCTGGGAGCCGACGCCTACAAGACGCCGGTCTCGAGCGTGAAAAGCATGATGGGGCATCTCATCGCCGCCGCGGGCGCGGTCGAGGCGATTGTCTGCCTGCTGACCATCCGCGACAACCTGATTCCGCCGACCATCAACTACGAAACGCCCGATCCCGACTGCGACCTGGACTACGTTCCGAACACCGCCCGCGAAGCCCCCGTGCATCACGCCCTGTCGAACAGCTTCGGCTTTGGCGGCCAGAACATCTCGCTGATCTTCTCCCGCTTCCAGCGCTAGCCCGCGGGGCAGGCAGCCAGCAGTTGGCCGAGAGTGCCGCGAGCAGCGGTCGTCGTGCGTGGTTCGTGTGTCGCATTCGAGGTGCCCGGGACAGGCGGGCGAAATCGCATCGCGATCGGGCCGATTGGCCGCTGCGGGGGCCAACCTCGGCATTCCTCCGACCCGCCAGTCGGGGTTGACCTTGCACGTCTGACCGGGCATGGCTTACTCTCAAGCCATGGTCGCCCACAGATTCCAGCCCTACGAACTGCTGATTGCCGACGATGATCCCGGCTTCCGGGAGTCGGTGCGGATGGTCTTCGAACCCCACGCGTCGCTGGTCGAGGCCAGTTGTGGCGAAGAGGCGATCGAGATCGTCAAGACCCGCGCCATCGACCTGGTGCTGCTCGACATTCACATGCCCCGGCTCTCGGGCATCGAGACCCTGCGGGTGGTCAAGTCGCTCCGCGAGGCGCTCCCCTGCATTGTCCTCTCGGCAGGGCTGACCGATCAGCTCCGGCACGAGGCCTCGTCGGCCCTGGCTTCCGACGTGCTCCGCAAGCCGGTCACGCGACGCCAGTTGATCGGTGCCGTCTGCGTGGCCCTCGCGGCGACCTACGACGACCCGGAAGTCGAACGGTGGATTCCGCCCGGCACCGGCCCGCTGCGTCCTTAAAAACCGCACTCCCTCACCGCTGGCACTGCGGTTGAACCCACGGTCGCCGGCAGGTCTGAGAGGCCGCCCCATCCGCGTTGCCGGTTCTGAACCGCGCCCATTCAGCCCCTCGACCGCTCGCAGTCGCGCTCCGTTCGTCGCGTGACCCGTTTGCGAGCCCCGCGCCGACCGCAGCAGTGCTGAACTGGCAGGCATCGTGAAGCCGATGGGCGGTTCGACCTGAGGGATCCACTCGGCGACGACTGGGCTGCGATGGTCTGGTTGCGAGCCCGCCGTTTGACTTACCCGACGCGCCAGTGTTAGCCTGCACGCTCCGCCGAGCAACTCCTCGGCTTCGAGCAACCGAGCTCCACAGAATGTCCGAAATCACAATCCGGGTTCTTGAAGGTGACCAGCGCGGGCGTGTTTTTGCCCGACTGACACCCCCTCTCACCGTCGGTCGCGAAGAGGACAACTCGATCCAGTTGAATGACGAGCGGGTCAGCCGGTTTCACCTGAAGATCCAGGAGGACGACGGCCGGCTGATTCTCACCGATCTCGACAGCACCAACGGAACCAAGATCAACGGGCATCCGGTGCAGATGCGCGTGCTGCAGCCGGGTGACCTGGTCACGCTGGGTCGGGCGGTGCTGCTGATTGGCAGCGACGAGGAGATCCTGCGGGGGCTGCCGCCGCTGCGTCCCACGCGGCCCGGCCCTGCTGAAGACGAGATGCCCGTTGGTCATGGAACCGTCCGCGACCTGATCGAGGCGATTCCGGGCGATGAGTTCCTGCCCGCCCCCGGACCGGCCCCGGGGAGCGAGGGCTCAGACGGGCCACTGTTTCGTGGTGGCCCGCCTCCCCTGCCCGAGGGACTGCGGGTCGGGCAGCTGGCTTGTCTCTCCGACGTGCTGTCGCACCTGCATCACGAGATTTCTCAGGTTTGCCAGGAGACCAGCGAAGATCGCCAGGCGGGCCAGACCGACATGCGCTGCCCCCGCCCCACCTGGCATCGCCTGCTGGTGCTGCAGTCGCAACTGGCCAGTTACCTGAAGCAGATCACCGATCCTCCCGGCGCAGAGTGAGACGGCGGCACTGCCGTCGCTGAATTGCCCCTGCGAGATTGCTCCTGCCGGGTTGTCCAACAGCTGGTTTTGGCTGGCGCGTGGCGGCCAGCGGCCTGACCCCGGCCCCGTGCCCGTGCCCGTGCCTGAGCGATTGCAGGTCAGCGTACTGGTTCGCAGGCCCCCCACTGCTGGGACTTGCGGGGATCGATGTCTGCCGGGATTCCTATCGGCCCGAGTCCGCCGACCCGCCGTGTCCCTCAGAGTGCGAGGCAGGAATCAGGCTTTGCTCACCCCAGCGGCCAGGGCCGATCCAGCCCCGGCGGTAAAAGAACCACAACTGCAGTCCGGAAATCACAACCATCGCGAGTATGCAGAGCGGGTAGCCGAAGTACCACGTCAGCTCGGGCATGTTCCATGGGGAGGACTCGGGCTGAAAATTCATGCCGTACAGACCGGCGATAAACGTCAGTGGGATGAACAGGGTGGAGATGACGGTCAGCACCTTCATCACCTCGTTCATGCGATTGCTGACGCTCGAGAGATACAGGTCCATCAGGTCGGAGCAGATCTCGCGGTAAGTTTCGGTGAGATCGATGATCCGCACCGAGTGGTCATACACGTCGCGCAGGTAGAGACGTGTTTCCCCATCGAACGGGGGAATCTCATCGCGGACCAGCACGTTGAGCGCTTCGCGCTGGGGCCAGATCGCCCGGCGGAGGTTCAGCAGATCCCGCTTCACCGCGTGCACCTGCGCGATGGTGTCGCGCTCGGGCTGCAGCAGGATCCGGTCTTCCAGCATTTCCAGCCGCTCACCGTATTGTTCGAGCACCGGGAAGTAATGGTCGACCACGGCGTCGATCAGGGCGTAGGCCAGGTAGCCTGGCCCGGCGTCGCGCAGCCGGGTCACCGATTTGCGAATCCGCTCGCGGACCGATTCAAGGCAGTCCCACCCGGCCCGCTCCTGGAACGAGATGACAAAGTTGGACCCGACGAACAGGCTGACCTGTTCCATGTCGAGGGTGTCGGCCAGTTCGGCCATGTGCGTCACCAGGAACACATGGTTGGGGAAGGTCTCGACCTTGGCCCGCTGGTGGAGGTTGACGACATCCTCCATGGCCAAGGGGTGCAGCGAGAAGATCCGGGCCAGTTCCTGCAGGATTGCCAGGTCACCCAACCCGTCCACGTTGACCCACACCACGGGATACTTCCCGACCAGGCCCGGCAATTCGCCCAGTTGAGGCAGATCGCGCTCGAGGACTTCGTCGCGGCCGTAGGCCAGCAGAT
>CAIUHT010001061.1 GCA_903898975.1 uncultured Planctomycetaceae bacterium | reverse complement strand
CTCGCTGGTAGCGAAACTCGCTTTCCGACTGCTGGGTGATGGTCATGGGAAAGCTGCTCTGCGTGGGAGTGGTGGTCGCCGCCTCCACTGGGGCGTCCCCCTCGGTCACTGGGGCGAGGGGCCGAACTTCCACGGGAATCGCCAGCCAGACCTCGGGCCGCAACGGGACCTGCGCCAGTTCCAGTTCCAGTTCGAACGGCCCCCGCACCTGGACCCGCTCCACCATCGCGGCCAGCCGGGCGTCATACCGGGGACCCCCGGGCAGGATCCGCTCGGCCAAGAGTCGCGAGAGTTCGAAAGCCGACAGCGCCGGTTGAGAATCGGCGGTCGAGCGATAGGGCTTCAGCCGCAGCAGCAGGCTGTGTCCCAACTCGCGTGGCTCCCAGTCGGTCAGGAACCGGGAGCGGAACCGGACGATCCGGTCTTCAAAGCGGACTGGTTGGAAGAGTTCACCGCGCAACAGCTGCTGACGGCGAATTTCACCGGGCGAGCGGAGCAGGGGGGATTCGACCGGAGCCCCGCGGGGCAGGTCGGTGACCCCCACCCGCAGTCGCTGCCAGCGGTTCGAGATGCGGGCGAAGGGAGTCACCAGTTCGGGAAGCCCGGGCCACACGCGGGAGGCCTGTTCGGCGAGATCAAGGGCCTGCACCCGTTCCCCCCGTTGTTCGGCCTGCTGGGCCTGCTCGAGCAGCGCGAGGGACGACTGCGTGAGTTTCTCGGTCGCCTCGACCAGCACTGGATGTTCGGGCAGGGTGCGTTGCCCCCGCTTCAGAAAAAACCGTGCCTCGCGGAATGCCGACCGCTCGACGGCGGGATTGATCAGGCTGCCCATCACCTTCCCGAACAGATCGGCCAACCCGGGGTACGACGCATTCTGGCCGTGCAGCGATTCGAGCAGGGCCAGGGCGTGCTCGGGCTGCTGTTTTTCCAGCTTGATCCGCGCGTCGGCGAACAGCAGTTTTTCCCGACGCTGCACCAGTCCCGGCCACTCCGCATCGCGTTCCTCGAGCATCACGAGCAACTCGTACGCCTTGCGGATCAGCCCTTCTCCGATCAGCCGGTCGATCTCCTCGAGGATCATGTCCTCGTGGTACACAATGCCGCGCAGGTATTTGACGTGGACGGTGTATTCCCGGTCCTCGCCTTCCAGCAGGGTCACGGGCAACTGGAAGAGCGACAGGCGCTTGCGCTTGGCCGCCTCGGTCTCGGCCTGGCCCGCCTTGGGCGCGGCTTTCTTCACCTGGTCGTTGATCTGCTCGACCGTGCGCGGACGGGGCAACACCGGCTCGACCCGCAAGACTCGCTCCTGGTTGAACAGCAGCCAGTCCACCGGAGGGCCGGCCATCAACTCTTCAAACTGCGGTTTCTTCAATTCCTCCAGCTTGGGCAGATCACTGAACTCATCGCTGGCGGCGTCGTTGACGGGAGTCCCCTCCTCGGCGGCAGGGGCCTCACCTTCGGCGGGAGGGGTGGCTGCGGGTGGATTCGAAGGAGGAGGATCGCTGGCGGGCTGCTCTTGGGCCCGCACGGCAGTGAATCCGCAGACCATCCAGGCCAGCAGCCCGAACCAGGCCGCTCGGAAAGTCCGGCTTCCGCGCGACGCACCCCTGGCACCAGGCCCGGCCTTCCACGCTTCGGTCGGCCCCCCGATTGGGCCCTCGTCTCGAGTTCGTGGCGAGATCGATGCAGTGGCCCGAGAGGTGACCTGACAACTCCCGCCGCAGATCGGCGCGGTCGGGTTGATGACGGCTGGCTCACGGTGACGCGGGGGCTTCATGGCGCCGCTCCCGAAAGTTCGACACGGCCTTCTGCCAGGGGGAGTGACAGCAGGGCGCCGTCACGTGTCCCCAACAACAGGCGGTTCTTCCACAACTTGGGACCATACGTCAACTGCTCGTACAGCCGCCCCTCGGCGGCCACCTTTCCCGTCGCGGGATCGACGCGCTGCAAAACACCGTCGGTGCGGGCCAGCAGCCACTCTCCCCCCACTTCCGCCGCCCCGACCACAGTCGCCCCCTCCAGGGGCAGCTGCCAGAGAGACTTGAGTCCCTCGGCGGCATCGAGGCAGACCAGCCGCTGGCGATCTTCATCGAGCAGCACCCGGGTGCCCACCACCACCGCGGGCCGCGTCGCCGGGCGGGCGAGCGTGTATTCGCCCTGGGGCTCGAGCGACCGCAGTGCAAGCGCCACCACCCGCCCGTTCACTCCCGTCACAATCGCCCGCTCGCCCGCGACCGCCAGGGGGAGTTCCACGGCGGCCCCCAGGTTCCAGCTGGTCACTTCGGCCAGGTGAGGCTGAGGGCTCTTCCGCAACTGCACCTGCAGCAGCCGGCCATCCGCCAGCAGGGCCGCCAGGCTCGTTTCATCAATCGCCGCGGTCCCCCGCCAGCCGGCCACCGGGGCGTTCTGCACCGGGGCGGTCCAATCCTGGGCGGCGGCGACCGTGCTGTTGCGGGGGAGCAGCCGCAGTCGGCCCGGCAACGGGAGGACCAGCCCATCGGCCAGTCGGGCCGGTGGCGACTGCAACGGAAACTCCAGCCGGCTTTCCCGCGGTGCCGCCTCGTTGCTCACAATCCACATTCGGGCCGCTTCACCTCCCGACCAGACGGCGATTCGCCCGTCGGCCTGTCGGGCCGCCTGCACGGGGACGGTCGCCTTTTCATCGATCGGCAGAATCGTGGTCGGTTGCAGCTCGAAGCCCCCCGCAGTCACCTTCGATTCGTTGATCTGGAACACGTCTCCAGTCGCGGTGACCGCCAGGGCTCCCTGCTCGGGTCCGGCGGGATCGGTGATTTCCAGCACCTGGGAACCGAGCACTGTCTGCCAGTCGAGAACCATCTTCTGGCGGTCGGCGTTGGCCAGCAGCACCG
>CAIUHT010001060.1 GCA_903898975.1 uncultured Planctomycetaceae bacterium | reverse complement strand
GGGCCCGGGGGCTTCGGAGGCCGCCGCGGGTTTGGCGGGCCAGACGGGCGCGGGCGGTTCAACGGGCCCGAGGGGGGCGAACGGGATCGTCCCGAGGGTCGTTCCGACGGACGGCCCGACAGTCGTCCAGAGGGGCGGCCCCGCGAGGAGCGTTCCCCCCGCCCGCAGCGTCCCGACGGAGAGGCTGCCGGGAACGAGCCCCGCGACGGCGAACGGCGCGATCGCTCACCAGACGCCCCCGCCCGGCGCGACGAGGACGCCCCACCGCGCTCCGATCGCGACCGCCCCGATCGCCGCGAGGAAGGGCGCGAAGGAACTCGCGATGAACGTCGGCCTGAGGATCGGCGCGATGAACGTGGTCGCGAAGAACGGCGTCCTGATGAGCGTCGCCCCGAGGATCGGCGGCCTGATGACCGGCGGCCTGACGAACGTGATCGGGATGACCGTCGCCCTGACGAACGTCGAGACGGGCCGGGGCGCGATGGTTTTCCGGGTGGACCAGGACCGTTCGGGCGGGGTGGACCGGGAGGCTTTGGCGGACCGCTGGGGCCGGGACGCGGGGGAGTCGAACTGGATCCTCTCGTGGGGCTCGACGACCCCAGCAAGCCGCTGCGGAGCAAGTTGCTGGCGGTCCCCGCACTCCGCGAGCGTTACCTGCGGCACGTTCGGGAGATTGCCCAGACATGGCTCGACTGGGAGCGACTCGGTCCGGTGGTCGAAGGACACGCCCGCCGAATTGAACCGTTCCTCGCCGCCGACACCCGCAAGCTCTCTTCACTCGAGGCCTTTCGCAGGGCGGTCTCCAGCGAGCCCCCCGATGCGGCACCGGGCGAGACGCCCCCCGGACCGGGGCGACGAGTGACCAACCTCAAGCAGTTCGCCGAGCAACGCCGCAAGGTCCTGTAGAACCACCCGGCCATCGTTGCCCTCCCCGCCGAGGAAGAGGCGCGCTGAGGTTTCGCGAGCGCGTCGGGTCTCTGCTGCCGCACCTGTCGGGTCATCCCCCGGCAGAGGTCTCCAGCTGCGCCCGCAGGTGTCGCAGCCATTGCCGGACTGAGACGCGGGCCTGCACTTCGGGCCGGTAGCGATCGCGAAAGAGTTGCCCCCCGGGGGCCAGCCGGGAGGGGCCGGGGAAGGGCCCGGGGGGTTGTGCCAGCCAGGCGTCGATGTCGCGCACCAGGCGCGCGACCAACTCGGGGGGCCAGCGGTCAGGGGGGAACTCGGCCAGGCACTGCAGGGCATGCAGTCGGCGCGGGAGGCTCGCGTTGGCTGCCGTGGCCCACTGCCACAGCATGGTAGTCGTGGTGGCCTCGGGAAGCGTGGTGGCAGCGAGCGTGTCGAGCAGTGCCAACCGCAGATCTTCGAGCAGCACGTCGTCGGCTGCCTCATCGGCCAGCGGTTCTGCCAGCAGGGCGCGGGCTTGCGGGCCGGCGTCCGGGTTGGCACCGTGCAGTGCCCCCTGGGCCGCCAGCAGCACGCGGGCGGGGTCAGGGTCATTCAGCCACCGCTGGCAGACCGCCTGCACGGCGGGATCGGTGGGGGCGATGTCGAGCAGCGTCTTCAGCCCGGCGAGATCGAGCCGGGTCCCCTCGGTCGCCTCCCCCGCTGTCGACTGCCCCGCTGTCGACTGCCAGCGATCGAGGGCCTGCAGCAGATCGGGGATCGCCTCGCTGGCCAAGTCGCGCAGTCCCGACAACGCCTGCAGGGCGGCCAACTGCAGCGCTCCATCGACCCCCGCACTGGCGGTCGGTTCGGCGAGCACTCCCCGCAACTCGGGCAGAGCGGGCTGCGCCCCGGGCCCCAGCCGCGCGCAGATTTCCAGCGCATTCAACCGGGAGGGATCATTTCGCGCCGCCAGCAGCGGACGCAGGCTGGGCAGGGCGGGCTGCGCGGCGGGCCCCACGCC
>CAIUHT010001059.1 GCA_903898975.1 uncultured Planctomycetaceae bacterium | reverse complement strand
CGCATTCCAACAGAATTGCCAACCCGGAGATCATCCGAGAAGAGTTGAGATCGATTGCCCGCCCCAGCCTTTGCTGTCTGGATGCTGTCATCGCAGACAAGGCAGGAACCGAGGCCACCACGATAAGTCCAATTGCCGGGTTGCCGAAATCGCGGTTTAAAAACTAATCAGTTACAAAAAAGCAGCCGACGGTTGCCCGTCGGCTGCCTTGTTTTTTCAGATCATGCCGCACGTCGACCCTAGATGGGGCGGACGTTCTCAGCCCGGGGGCCCTTGGGACCGCGACCTGCAGTGTAGCTGACCCTCTGCCCCTCGCGGAGCTGGTCGAACGTCGCACCTTCGACATTCGACGAATGAAAAAACATGTCGGTGTCGGATCCGGTTTCAATGAACCCGAAGCCCTTGTCCGTCAACCTCTTGATCTTACCCTCGGGCATTCGCTCGCAACTCTCGCAAAAGCATGTTTGTGAGGAAGTTGGACCGCAATCGGCCCCTGGGCTGCCTCGTACTGTCTGTGTTATCAGATTGACTGATGATTCACAACCTTCACGAATGAGTCTTGAGCAAAGAATGGGGATTCAGCCCACAACCCCCTGCGGTTTTCTCACAGCAGAGATCTGGCTGCACACGTCATGCTCGGGGATCGGGTCGATGCCTGGGACGGCGGTTGGTCGTCCGGCTCAAGGATTTTCGTACATAAGAGCACTATTTCCGAAGGGCCGCCGTAAGGGGTCACGTCTCGTCGTCCTTGATGAACCATCCCAGCACCGTGCGCCGTGATCTGAAATCTACGACCAGACCATTTCGGTACAACACCTCAGCCCTTCGACTCCGTCTCACTTGGAGTACGGTGTTTCCACCGTCTTCCCATGCGGTCGGAGGCGACGGTCGATTCGCACCCCCGCGCTCCCGCACGGCACGACTTGGCAAGCAACAGTCTCCCACTCGCCAGCGAGAGTCGCAGACGAAGAGGTCTCAATGGGCGTCCTCTCTGTGCGGGAGCCTGCCATCCGTCAGCCGCGCGCGGGTGACTCCGCATGGGAAGACGGCGGAACCGCCGTCCTCAACTTGGGGAGCGCCGTCCTTCGGGCTGGGGAATTCATCCGACGGGATCGAAGTCGTCCAGGATTTTGATCCGCTCGCTTCCATAGCCGTAGATCGTGCGGACCTGGCCCTTGGATGCGGTGGTTTCGAACCAGTGCGCCGAGCACCAGGGATACTGGTTGGCCTGGGCGACGAGACCGTGCTTGACGGCATTCTGATGCACGTAATTGAGCCGGGACTGATACGAGGCGTGAAACGTCAATTCACTCTCCCAAAAATTGAACCAGACTCGGCGGCCGGTCTGCCGATCGCGGGCGTTGATTTGCTCTGCGGTGTCCCAATGCAGCCGTTTCAGCAACTCTGATAACCCACCGCTTTGCGGAGTCGCATGGGCGACGAAGTGGTAGTGATTCGAGAAGATGGCCCAGGCCTCGACCTGCCAACCACCGTTCCGCAGACTCAGCAACAGCTGATCGCGCAGCAACTCCAATCGCTCGGCTCCCCGAAAGTGATGTTGCTTGAGATACGTCGCCGCGGTGACGAGAAATGTTCCCGAGGGGCTCAGGCGATGTTCGGGAGCATGGGGCCACCACACCTTGGCCATCGAGGAGTTGGCCCCGACTGCTGGCGACGGAGTGTTGGCGGGGGGTGACAGGACCTGGTGAATCGCCCGCAATTCCCCGAGAGTCAGGTCGGTCAGTCGGCGAGCCAACGCCGTTCGCAGCCGGTCCGCTTCCACGGCATCGCGCGAATCGCTGCGGGGATCTGTCGGGTTCGGCATGGCGGTGCGCCCGTGGCGTGGCCAAAGAATTCAAAAACCGCGCGTTCGAACTTAACAAACGAGTCAACTGCCGGCACGTGGAGCATGCAAAAAACTTGGAGTACGGTGTTTCCACCGTCTTCCCATGCGGTCGGAGGCGACGGTCGATCCGCACGCCCGCGCTCCCGCACGGCACGATTTGACCTGCAACAGTCTCCCACTCGCCGGCCAGTGTCGAAGACGACGAACTCTCAATGGGCGTCCTCCTGTGCGGGAGCCTGCCGTCCGTCAGCCGAGCGGGGGTGACACCGCATGGGAAGACGGCGGAAGCGCCGTACTCCAAGTTGGGGAGCCGCACTGCTCCAGACAGCGATCAGCGGTCACGTCTCGTCGTCCTACATGAACCATCTCCAGCAGGGTGCGCCGTTATCTGGAAACTGTGAACAGACCACACGACGCGCTTCGGCATAGGAACTTTGGGCCACCCTGGAAACAAACCACGCCCCGCAGAGCCTGCGGCACACATATCTATTGACGCCGATGAATGCGTCAGCCAGGCCATCGACCGGCCACAATCGGGGGGTGGCACCGTTTTGGGGAGCGGTTCAGCGCGGTTATCTGGCGCTCTCTGATTGGCGCCCTTTGAAAAACTGCGGGGATTTTCGCGGATTGGATCGGGCGGCTTCCCGCAGGTGAGTTGGCGCTCTTGGTCGGTGGCCTGGGAAGAATCTCATGAATCTGGGTGAACCAAAACATGGGTTCTTACGTTCAGTGGATGGTCAGGCCCTCGTTGAGCGCTTTTTGGCGATGTTCAGGCCCTTGTGTCGGAGTGAGGAGCGGTCTGGCCTCGGTGATTTGTGGTCCGGCCAGAGGTGTCGGTCTCTAATTCTGAGGTGCCGCTGTTTTCCGCACCCCGGTCATCGAAGATAACCCGGGTAGACTCGACGGACCGGGGTTGGCGGACCGGCGTTGGCGGACCGGCGTTGGCGGACCGGCGTTGGCGGACCGGCGTTGGCGGACCGGCGTTGGCGGACCGGCGTTGGCGGACCGGCGTTGG
>CAIUHT010001058.1 GCA_903898975.1 uncultured Planctomycetaceae bacterium | reverse complement strand
GACAACCGATCCTCCGACAACGCCTCCCACACCCAAAACACCCGCCCCGCTCGAATCAGAATCTCCACCAATTCCTGCAGCACGTCTCCCTTCCGCTGCCGTGCCGCCGCCGACAACGCATACCGCACCGTGTCCCGCCACCGTGGGTCCCGCAAGAGTTTCGGCAATTCCTGCCGCGCCTCGGCCGACTCCACCAGGTGCTGCCCCGCAAACCATTCCCCAAACGACTTGTGCCGCCAGCGGGCGTACGATCGATCGACTCCTGTGACGGTTTCGACTTCCTCCTCAAAAATCCGTAACAAGTTGATTTTCGCCAAGAGTTCGTGGGGAAACTGGGCCTGCTTCAGCCACAGTTTCAGTTTCTCGTACGCCTCGCGGCGAAGAATCCCGTCAAATCCCCCCGGCGAACCGGTCGCCGTCGTCTCGGCCGACAGACTCAGCCACGCTGCCTCCTGCAGTTTGCCGGGGACCATGACAAGATGGTCGTCGTGGCGTGTCTTTTCTTCCTCTGTCAGTGACTTTTGGCCCCGTTCCAGCAACTCGCCCAGCGTGGCCTGGTACACCGCTTCGCGGTTGCGCAAGTGCTCCAAGGACTGTTGAGTCCCCTGTCCTGGACGTTGGGCCAGGTCTCGCAACTGCCGGGCCAGGATGGGGAACGCCAGCAAATCGCTCCACTGCGCTTTTCGCTGCTCCACCTCCCAGCCGTCTGACTCTTGCACCAGCAACTTGTCGCGAATGTCTTGGCGTTCCAGGAATTCATGGATCTGTTGCTGATTGAACGGCGCGATGTCGACCTCGTGCCACTGCAACTGAGTCGTGGTTTCCGTATACGCTGCCCGTTGGGCTTGAGACAGTTCAAATCGAGCGCTCAACACCACCGGGCAGCGGTGCCAGGGTTCACCCAGCAGGGCCTGGAACCTTTGCTGAGGCGCATCGCCTGCCTGGTCGAGGGCATCCATCAGCCACGCGATCTCCCCCCGCTGCAGTTTTTCCTGGAACCAGCGGCGGCGTATCTCCTCCGACTCCTGCACTTTGGCGTCGATCAGCAGGGGGCTCACCACGTGTTCGAACAGCGCTCCCTCGACCGCTGCGCGGCGGTCCGCCCCCTGCAGTTTCGGATCCCACCCGAAGACCTGCTGCCACAGGGGAATGACCTCCCCAGAGCTGCCTTGGTGTTTCGTGCTCTTCGGCCCGGCCCCCAACCGCAACGGCACGATGGGCCCCTCCGCTGCGGCCAGCAGCGACTCGGCCCAGACCATCAACATGCTCTTCCCCAGCCCACTGTCGCCGCGAATCGCGAGTCGAGCGCCGCGCCCTCCTGGCGACACAGCCCCCGCTTCGCCCCGCAACAGCCGTTTCACTGCCTCCCCGGCAATCCGCTTCTGCCCCGGCTTGCCTTCCGCTGGCCCCTCCCACCGCCTGTCTGGGTCCCAGGCCAACAGGTGCGGTTCCACAAATCTCCCACACTCCGACGTCAATAACAGCTCGGCACGCTGCCTGAGATGCTCCTTGACCTTTCGCGTGATCTGGGCCCCCGTGTGGACGAGATCCCACTGCTGATCGAACCGGCGCACTCCAATCAGGGTCAAGCCATTGCCGAACGAGCGTTCCTTCCGATCCATGTCGCTGGTGCGGACTTCTCCGTCCAACCCGCCCCCCTTGGTAGATGGCTGCAGCCACGGGCTCTCGCTTGAGGTGACAAAGTCGGTCACTTCGGGGGCGGTCTCACCCGCGGCCAACTGCGACCGACTCAGCTTGCTTGCCAAGCCCGCCACGGGCAGGATTGATTCCCGAGGGTTGACGGTTTTTGGAAAACTCGCGTCGGGCGAACTGTCGTCCGGCGCGCTCGATGCAAACGAGGCACTGACCACAATCCGCCCATCCACGGCCACCCCCTCGCGCACAGCCCGCAGGGCGTTGGCAATGGCCACATCGGCCGAGAACCCGGCGAGATTCGGCTGCCACGCCTGGCCTTGCGGTCCCGGATCACGCGACTCGATCGACCACCACAGGTCGAAATCGATCTCGCGCCCCTCCGCCAGGTCGTACCCCACCGTCCGCCACCATCCCCGCAGCAGCGACTCGAGAAAATGACCGCTCCCGACGGTGCCCTGCGTGCAGTAGTGCGCCTGCAGCAGCGGGTGCGGGCTGAGCGCTCCCGTTCCGCCGGCAATGCGCTCAACCGTCAACCACGCCAGCCTCCCCTGCTTGCCCCCCCCATCCGCTTCCTCGACCAACGAGATGGGAACCCGTCGGCGGTCCTGCGCGGCCACCTCGGGAAGTGCCGTGCCCGTCACCCACGCACAGGTCTCGGTCAGCAGCAGCACGGCTGGATGAATCCAGCCGTGGGTGTTCGCCAAATCGAGCAACGGATCGCGAATTGGCAACTTCTTGTCGAGTCGCTGAAAGGCCGACGTGTTGGTCAGTCGCGTCCGCGACTGGCCTGCGATCTGCAGATACAAACGATCTTTCAATGTCTCAGGAATCTGAAATCGCCAGGCCGATGTCGCCAGTTCGTCGAATGCCTTCTGCAGCAGCCGCTGACGTTCGTCTTTCTTCGAAGCCACGAGTGCCTTGAGGACGGCTATCCGCGATTGCAAGGGATTCGCCCAGTTGCCCAATGCCTTGACGAGGTCGTCAAGTCGCTCGCACAGCGCGTTGATGGCTCTCTTACGGTCTGCGTTGGTTTTTTTCTGGTGCCAAGCCTCCCGCGCGTCGGCCAACAACCCACATCCCCCCGACGCCCAGTGCTCGAAGTAGGGCTCCGTGTCTAGACCTTTGTTTGAGCACTGTTCCACCAGCTTGGAAACACCGATTGTGGACATGGGGAATGAGGGAGCCATGGGTGGAAATCGCCCCGGCGCTGGGGATGACAGACCGTACCTGCTCCGTCACACCAGCCGACCCGGCCTCGGAACCGGCATTCTGTCGGAGGAACCCGGCGGGTGCAAGAACCGTGCTGCTTTGTCACGGAGTTCCCGAGACCCGGGCACGCCCCCTGGCACGCGCTCTCACGCCGCGACGAGAAACAACCTCAGGCAGTCAATTCCGCCACCGCTGTCAATCCGCCGCGCCACGCCAGGCCGCACATTTCTCCAGCCCCAGCGCCTGCAGAATCATCGGCCACTTCTTCTTGACTTCCTCTTCCACCGCATTCAAGGCGTAGACGGCGGCCTTGGTCGATGCACGTCCCTCGATCCGCACCTGCAGTCCCTGCAGAATCTTCCGCAGTTGCCTGGATACTGTTGGGGTGCCTGGATTGTCACGCAGAACAGCCCCGGCCTGGTCCAGGTCGTGCAACACCTGTTGCACGCTGAGGTGGTCTTTGCCATCGCGCTTCCGCCGGGTGGCGACCACTGGCCAGTTCTCGAAGCGATACCAGAGATACTCGAACTCCCACTCATGAAACCCCGCCGCCAGAAAGGCCTGCTTCCAGTCGCGACGCGAGGTGACCGGCCGCGTTCCATGCCGTTGCGCCAGGATCCTTCCCAACGTCTCCTGCTCGTCCGGCTTCCCGGGAACAAGCGCGAGTCTCTTCCGAATTGGCTGGATGTTCGCCACCGTCAGATTGCGAACCACCGCTCCCAGCAGATACCCCGCGGTGATCTGCCGCCCTGTCTCGATCACCTCGCGCAGCGACTGGCGAAACCCCGCACTGTCCAGCGCCTTGGCGACCACCTCCTGTGCCAGTTCCACCAACTGCGACCGGTGTTCCGGGGGCAGAATGTAATAGGCGGCCCGCGACACTGCCTGCCCGGCATACGTCCGCGGATCAACCATCCCCAACAGGCAGAGTCGACACGCCTCCAGCATGCGATCCTGGTACCGCGCCAAAAACAGCCCCCGGCCCAACTCATCGCCGGTCAAGAAGTCTTCCAGCAGGGCGTGATCCACCAGTGTGGGGGGGGCGTTGGGCTGGGATCGCTCAGCCTCCTCGGCCGCGAAGGGTGACTCCGGCAGGGCCGGGGATTGCTGCTCCAGCCGCGAGTTCCAAACTCGGATCTGCAGCGACAATCGCTCCAGCCGCTGCTGGAGTTGCCGGCGGCGGGGACGCTGGCGGACGTGTCTTCTGCGATCCCGCAGCTGACGGAACTTGAGGCGGGCCTGCCGCAGTTTGTGCCGCAACTGATCCACCTCGGCGGCGGTCATTTCGGAAAACACGGCGTCCGGGTCCGGCAACTCGGGCGTCTCAAGCCGCGACTCGGGGGGAGGGTCGCCGTCGGGAGGTGGCTTCCTGGGGCTCATCGCAACCCCTCGTCCACCAACCCCGGGGTCCCCGGTTGAGCCGGCGGACCGGGAACCACCACCAGCGTCCATTCCGACATGGCATCATTCACCACCTGGCGCTGGTCGGCGTAACGGGCCTGCAGCGTCAGCCCCTCGGCGTCGGCCTGGCCCATCAGCGGGACGACAGCCCGGTCGAGTCGATCCTGCTGCACCGTCGACCGCTGCCAGTCGTGCAGCATTGCGGCCGACATGGAACGCAACTGCAGCGTCACCCCCTCACCCGGCGAGAACAATTCGGGCAGCCGCACCTGCAGGCGATGGGTCTGCGCGGCCGAGAGATCGGGCAGCGCCTCCAACCGCACCGCCCGCGCCCCCCGCCGCACGGCACCGTCGGCCTCGGCTTC
>CAIUHT010001057.1 GCA_903898975.1 uncultured Planctomycetaceae bacterium | reverse complement strand
CTCGCCTACACCATGCCGGCCGGCAAGGAGATCGAGTACGCCCACTGCGAGGTCACCGTGCCCGACGGCGAGGACGCGCCGGGCAGTTTCTTCATGGCCAACGGGTTCGGCGAGGGCTACTTCGGCATGCAGGTCAACGGCCCGGCGGAGCGCCGCGTGCTGTTCTCCGTCTGGAGCCCCTTCACCACCGACGATCCCTCCAAGGTGCCGGAGACCGACCGCGTGCTCCTGCTGCGCAAGGGGGAGGGGGTGCGCGTGGGGGAGTTCGGCAACGAGGGGAGCGGCGGGCAGAGCTACCTCGTCCACCCCTGGCGCGCGGGCGTGCCCTACCGCTTCCTGACGCGCGTCGAGCCGGGGCCGGAGGAGACGACCACCTACACGGCCTGGTTCGGCGAGGGGGAGACCTGGCGCCTCATCGCCAGTTTCCGCCGCCCCCGCACCGACCGCCACCTCACCGGCTACCACTCGTTCCTGGAGAATTTCCTCGACGCCACGGGCAACGTCGGGCGGCGCGCCCGCTACGCCGACCAATGGGTGCGCGACACCGAGGGCACCTGGCACCCGATCACCACCGCCCGCTTCACCGGCGACGCGACCGCGTCCGGTGGCCACCGCCTCGACTACGCCGGCGGCCTCGAGGAGGGGGGCTTCTTCCTCCGCAACTGCGGCTTCTTCTCCCCGCCGGTGAAGCTCGGGACCGTGTTCACCCTCGACGCGCCGCCGGCCGGCCGGCCGCAGGTCGATCTCGACGGCTTGCCCTGACCGGCCCCGCACACGGCGCTCCGGAGCGCTTCGGAGTCAGGCGAACAGCCGCTCCTCGACGCGCCCCGCCACGTCGGTGAGCCGGTGATCCCGCCCGGCATGGCGGAAGGTGAGCCGCGTGTGGTCGAGGCCCAGGGCCGCCAGCAGGGTGGCGTGAAGGTCGTGCATGTGGACCCGGTCGGTGACGGCGTGGTGACCGAAGTCGTCGGTGGCGCCGTGGACGTGGCCCTCCCGGTATCCGCCGCCGGCGAGCCAGACGGTGAACCCGGCCGGATTGTGGTCGCGCCCCGTGCCGTCGTCCTGCGCGTAGGGGGTGCGGCCGAACTCGCCCCCCCACCAGACGATCGTGTCCTCGAGCAGCCCGCGCCGCTTGAGATCGGCCAGCAGCCCCGCCACGGGCACGTCGGTGGCTCGGGCGTGGAGGGCGTGCTTGGGCATGTCGGAGTGCTGGTCCCAGGCGGGGTTGTTGGAATCGTCGGAGTAGTTGACCTGCACGAAGCGCACCCCCGCCTCGCACAGCCGCCGGGCCAGCAGCAACTGCTCGCCCACGCCCGTCCCATACTTCGAGCGGATCCTGGGATCTTCGCGCTGCAGGTCGAAGGCGTCTTTCGCGCGCCCGAGCACCAGGTCGAACGCCTGCGTTTCGAACGCATCGAGCCCACGCATCAGCCCGGTTCGGTCGGCTTCGCGATTGATGCGGTCGAGCCCCTGCAGCAGTCCCCGGCGGTCATCCAGCCGGTCCACCGCGACCTGCAGGTTCATGTTCCGCTGTGCCTCGCCCGCCGAGTCAAAGGGCCCGTGCGACGCCCCCAGCCACGCCGCACCATCGCCGTAGATGCCGTTCATCCGCACGTACGTGGGAATGCCGGTCTGCGGATGGCTGGCCCCGCGCTGCCGGGCCAGAATCGACCCAAGCGACGGCTTGATGGGGGGGAGGTTGTTGTCGGCCGGGGGATAGTCGTACCCGGTCATCACGTAGTGCGTTCCCCCCCCGTGCCCGCTGTTGGTATGGGCGAACGAGCGGATGAAGCTGAAGTGATTCGAGGCCTGGGCGATCTTGGGGAACAGCCCCCCAATGGTGACCCCGGGCAGGCTGGTCGCGACCTCGCCCACCGCCGAGCGATACTCGACCGGGGCGGTCATCTTGGGGTCGAAGGTCTCGACGTGGGTGGGGCCACCCCCCAGCCAGAGCCAGATCACCGAGGTGTCGCGGACGCTCGAGCGGTCGGCGGCTTCGCCGCGGGCCCGCAACAGGTCGGGCAACCCGACTGCCGCAGTCCCCAACCCCAGGCTGCCCACCCGCAAAAAGTTGCGTCGACTGGTCCCCTCACAGGTCCGACTGACCGACTGACCCAGCAGGTTCAACATGGGAACATCTCAACAAGGGGTGCGAAAACAGGAGCACTGGCCCCTACGTCAGGGGCTCTTATTCACAACAACCCAACCTGCAGGTCCCACCGGACCTTCATCGTCTGTAAACATATCGGGAAATTTTTATTTAAGCAACAGGCAGATTCTTGGGATTGACCCCGGGAAGCAGCGCTGTAGACACACCAGAGACTTGCCGTTCGTCTCGCAGAACGCGGGACGAGTGCCGGGCGGTCTGGTAGAGTCTGTCGCAAGGGGGGGCGGAGGGGCCCGCATCCGGGCGGGGTGGCGACGTTTCAACAGGAGTGGCGGCATGCAGTCCAGGATCGCGCGAAGCTGTGTTGCGAGAGATGTTCGTAGCAGCCACCCGGCCGCTCCGCTGCGGGCCCGCTGTCGGGTTGGGGCCGGTCTGCTTTCGTGGGCGACCGGGGCCCTGGTCTGCCTGGTGGCGGTCAGCGGGAGCGCTGTGGCGACAGCCGCAGAT
>CAIUHT010001056.1 GCA_903898975.1 uncultured Planctomycetaceae bacterium | reverse complement strand
TGGTATTCGGACGGATCGTACTCGAGGTCGGCGTCCTGGATGATGACGATCTGCCCCTTGGCCGAGGCGAACCCGGTGCGGAGTGCCGCCCCTTTCCCGCGGTTGACTTCGTGGCGATGCAGGTCGAACTGGTTGCGATCGTCGGTCAGCTCTCGGGCCAGCGACTGCATGACCTCCCAGGAGCGGTCCCGGCTGCAGTCGTCGATCAAGATGAGTTGCTTGTTGATGGGGACCGCGACCACCCGGCTGAGGATACTGCGGAGATTGTGTTCCTCGTTGAAGACAGGAATCACAACGGTCAGCACGAAATCATCGGGCAGGGGGTAGAGGCCCAGTTGCCGGCAGGCGGCATCACCGATGAGTTCGCGGGCACGCGCCACCCATTCAGGAGAGTGGGTCAGCATCTGGGCGGGATCGTTGGTGTCGGCGTTCAAGGCGGGAGGCGGGCTGGTTCGGGGGCGGATCAAACTGGACGGACCGGCGGGGGTGGGCTTTCCGAGAAGAGATGAGCCTCCCAGGGTGGGGAGGGGGACCTCGGAGGGGAATTCGAGGCAGGTTCGAGGAGACGTTTGTCAGGGGAAAGCCAGGGCGGGTCCCAGGCCAACAAGCCCGGACTGGCACCGCAGCTTTCCAGGGCGGGGACCGGGTCGGGGCCCAGCCTGCCTGCACGGGGAAGAGTTGGGGACGCGTACCCGCATGGGCGAGTGCTGACCTTGTTCGCAGGGACATGGCCCCTCGGGCCAAGGTGGCCAGGGGGCCGGCCAAAGGGGGTCGGGAGTTTAGACCCGGTCGCGTTTGGGGGTCAATCTGCGTTCTGGACGCCTGGGCGGGATCGCCCATGCCCCCAGCGGGGGGCGGGCCACCGGAAAACCCGAAAGCAGCCAGCCCGGTGCCATCCACGATTCATCTCGCGACCCGAGGTCTTATGGGGGGCTGTGAGCTGTGGCTGATTCGGCCTGCGGCCCATCGATTCGAACCGGGGCGCAAAGGTGACCCAGGCACGGGAAGCCACGGCAGCTCGTGGCGACCAGTCCACAGGCCCAGAAATCCCTCGATCGGCAAGGCCAGGGCCGGCAAACTGAAGACGGTCGGCCGCTCGCTCGAGATCACGAAGTCGCAGTCTGCTCGCAGCCCGATCTTGGGTGTAAGGGTTTCTGTGGCAATGACTTGCGGCGAATTCCTGTGCCGCGAATGGTGCCCCGATTCAAGAATTACAGAGTTTTTTCCAGTTTTCAAAAAATCCCGCGTCAGATTTCGGGCTTGGCCCCTGAAGAACCTAATAGGTCGGTGCGAACACTCTGCTCGTCTCCGACCGGGCTGACACGTGTCGCGAATGCCACAACCCGTGTGGCCCGGTGGCCGAAATTTGTGGCGTCGGGGGCCGCAGGTTCGGCGTGGACCGGTCGGTTCGCGACTCCACTCACCGCAGTGGTTGTCGATGGCGAAGAGGTGGAACGGCGGCTTGGTTTCGGTCTCGGTGAAATCTCGAAATCCCTCACCAATTTCCGGTGCTCAGTCGGAGGAAAGTCGAGCGGGTCAATCGGTCAACCCCCCCAGGAGTCCGGTTGGCCCGCTTCGATTTTTTCCAGACAATGTTCTTGCGGTCGGCCCTGTTCGCCCCTCCAACGCAAGGCGTCTGCCCCCGCCCGCTTCGCTGTCATCGTGGCGGTTCATTCGCCTGCGGGTGCGTCTCTCACCGGCTCATCGACCCAAGGAACGCCCAGCTCCCCCGCCGCCCGTGCCAACCGCTGGCTATAGCTGGCTCGCTCGTCTTCCGGGGCGAGCTCCCGGGCACGCGAGAGGTACGAGAGTTCCTCGGCGGGCTGGCTCAGTTCCCGGCAGGCCCGGGCCGCCGCTTCAAGCGACTCCCGCCAAAGAGGGGTGTGCTCGAGTGACACTCTCTGAAACCCCACATCCAGGTCGGCCAGGTTCCCCCGTGCCAACTGCAACGCCTCGGCGGGACGCTGCTCGGCGATCGCCCGGTCCGCGTGACGCAGTCTCAGTCTGATCAGCGTGGGCAGAACGGCCAATTGCGGACCACGAGGCCCGGCCAGTCGAATCGCCTCCTGCAGAGAATCCCTGGTCGACTCCAGTTCGTCCCGCGACACGACCCCGTCGGGCAGGCTCTCCAGTGCCTCCAGCCAGTCGATGTAGGCGGGAATCTGGATGTTCAGGGCAACCGGCAACTTGTGCAGGTTCGCAAACAGGTCACGTCCCACGCTCAGCAGTTTCCATTGCCGGTCTGCTGGCAGGTGTGGGCCAGCCAATTGCAGATGCTGGCTTGCCAGTCGCACACGCTCCGCTGCTAGCACGTCACCCAGCCTGGGCGACAGGCTCTGCAACTCATGAGACATCGCCAGCCACTCCGCCAGTGCCTCGTCGGCCTCGGGCCACCGCTCCAGCCGGGAGAGCAGGCCTACCCGTTGCGACTGCAGCGCCAGCAGAGCCTGCCACGACTCGCTCGACCGCTCTCCAGCCCGCGATCGGGCCAGCTCACGCTCCAGTGTCCGTTCGAGCAGGCTCAGCGCCCGAGACCAATCCTCGGCGTGCCACAGCATCGCCAGCAGGCTCGGAACCAGGCTCTTGTGGTTGGTTGGTGGATCGATGATCGCTTCCTGCCCGGCCAGCGCGGTGATCTCGTCCAGGGCCGCGTCGGCCTCGGCATCCCGCCCCAGTTGCCGCAGAATCTGGCGACGCACATTCAATGAGTGGGCGCGACTGAGCAACAGGGGCATCGATTCGGGATGCTCGTGCGAGAGCCCCAGCACCAGGCTGGTGTCTTCGAGGGCCAGGGTGGGCAGCTGGTACTGATGACTCTCGAGAAAGCTCAGGCTGGTCAGCCCCTCCCCCAGGATCTCGGCCAACTCGGGCCCCAGTCCGGTCGAGGACTGCACTTGTTGATGATAGAAATTGCGGATCAATCTCAGCAGGCGGGCATCCTCCGAGGTGATCGCGTCGACGTGCCTCAATGACTCCAGCATCACCCGGTGGGCGTTCGCGACCTGGCGGATTGTCTCGCGACGGAGATCGCGCTCCGCAATCGTCGCCTGTCGCGCCTGGGCCAGTGCCGTTGAGACCCGCTCCTGCTCCGCCTCGAGCGCCGTGACGCTCTGGCGGAGTTGCCCCAGGTGGTAAGTGACCCCCAGGATCGAGGCCAGCAGCAGTGTTCCCCCCAGCCCGGCCGCCACCGCC
>CAIUHT010001055.1 GCA_903898975.1 uncultured Planctomycetaceae bacterium | reverse complement strand
TCCGCCGTCAGCCCCCGCAGCGACTCGACCTCGGGAACCAGCGCCGACAGCAGCAGCGTCTTCACCCCCCGGTCATCGTTGCGGACCGCGGTCCGCCGCGGGTCGTGGTAGGGGAGCGCCTCCAGTTCCTCGCGCTTCAGCCCATGCTCCGCTTCGAGCACCGGCAGCAACTTCTGGTGATACAGCCGCTTGGCGTTGTCGAAGTGAATCGCCATATCCCGGCTGAACGCCTCATCGCCGTGCGCCACCACGTCGAACAGGTCCCCCACGGGCACAATGTCGCCCACCCGCAGCGTCTCGCGATGGTCGACCAGCAGCTGCATCATCACCTTGAGCGCCGTCCGTTCGCGCTGCAGCACGCTGGAGACCGCAATCAGGGTCTGCACCAGCGCCGGGCTGAAGGGATAGACCCGGCGGAACATCTCGCGGTCGCCCGCCTGGGTCAGCAGGATGCTCATCACGCTGTCGCGGATGCGGGCGGTCTGCTCGAAGGCGGCGTTCAGTTCCCGCCGGGCCTCGGGGGTCCGGCACCGCAGCACCCGCTTTTCGGCCACGGCGGGGAGGTTGCGGTCTTCGAGGTTGATGGTGTCGAGCCGGCCCTGCTGCCAGTCGAGCGAGTCGGCGAAGGTCAGCCGCTCGGCCCCGGGCACATGGTCCCCCACCAGTTCCCGCAGGTCGCGTTGGCGGGCGACGAAGCTGATGAGCGGAATGGGGCGGTCGGCCGACTGTGCCTCGACCAGCGAGGTCAGCTTGGCCGCCTCCCCCTTGACGAACGCCAGGTCCGCCGATTTCATCGCCAGCCACAAGATCAGTTCATCGAGGAAGAGAATCAGCCCGTCGTAGCCCAGCGACTGGGCATGCTGGCTCAAGATCGACAGGCCGGTGTCGAACCGCACGAAGTTCCCCCCGCGGTGGCTGATCACCTCGGCCTGCGACGACGCGATGGTCTCGAGCACGGTGCTGACCAGCCGCTTGTGAGACTCGCTGTCGGGCGGGGCGGCGACCGCGGCGTCGAAGGTGGCGGGGGTCCACTCGGCATCGAGGTCGCCCCAGTCGGAAGAGCGGCTCGCGAGCCCGCTGTTCAGCCGGCGGAAGAACGGTTCATCCCCGTAGCTCTGCCGTTCGGCGACCGCCTGGCGGAGAATGCTGGCCGACATATAGACGGGGGGGATGGGGGCGTCGGGGTGCAGCCGGCGGATGAACGAGACATAGTTGCCCAGCACTCCCGACTCCATGTCGTGGGAGTTGATCATGTGGTAGGGGACCAGCAGGAAGCGTCGGCCGCCGAGCCACTCGTTGTGTTTCTGGATGAGGGGGGCGAGTTCGGGAATGGCGCGGGCCGCCGAGTTGCCCTGCAAGATCAGGTGCAAGACCGCCATGAAGTGGCTCTTGCCACTGCCGAAGCTGCCATGCAGGTAGGTCGCCTTGCTGGAATTCTGCTGCACAGCCGAGCGGATGAGCAGCAGGGCCGAGTCGAAGCAGCCGACGAGTTCGGGGGTCACCACGTAGTCGCGCAGCGTCGCTTCGGCCCGGTCAACCCCCTCGGTCAACCGCAACACAAAATCGCCCTTCGCCACCCGCTCGGGAATGTCGATCAGTTCTTTGATCAGGGTCATGGGTCACACTGCGGGGGGTGTAATAAGTCCGGCGTGGTTCTGCCAGTCTTGACTGAAAGCGACGACACGCTCAGCGAGTGAGTCAGTATGTTCGTTGGCAGGAAAGACAAAAAATACTCGTGAGGTGCCCCGGCGATACCGGATCGCCGTAGCGTTCAGATTGTACTGGGCAAACGTTGTCAGGCAATTTTGCACGTACTGCTCGTGGCCCCCGAGGGGGCGCCCGAGATGGTGATACACCACGACGGACTGCCCCCGCGCGCGGTATG
>CAIUHT010001054.1 GCA_903898975.1 uncultured Planctomycetaceae bacterium | reverse complement strand
CTTCAGCCCCTGCTCGCGGGCCCATTCTCCAATCCGCTCAAGGGCCCGCAGATCGTAGACCCGGCCCCCACCCACGTTGGTGGTGTTCTCGAGGCAGACCAGCCGGGTCCGGGTGAAGTGCTGGTTGTCGGCTCGCACCTTTCCCTCGAGCAGATCGACATCCAGCCGCCCCTCCCGACCGGGCAGCAGCCGACAAGTCACTCCGCTGAGGGCCGCGGGCGCCCCCTGTTCGTAATTGGCAATGTGCCCGGTGTGGTCGATCAGCAGTTCATCGCCCGGGAGGCAATGCACGCGGACCCCCATCTGGTTCGACTGCGTCCCCGAGCAGGCGAAGACCGCCGCCTCTTTGCCCAGCAGTTCACTCATGCGGGCTTCGAGGCGGTTCACGGTCGGGTCTTCGCCCAACATGTCGTCGCCGACTTCGGCCTCGGCCATCGCACGCCGCATACCGGGCGTGGGCCGGGTGGCGGTGTCGCTCCGCATGTCAACTGGCAGGCTCCTCATCGCTGTCGTCTCACCGGGTTTCACAAGTGTTTTGGATCATGGGCGGGGCTCTCGAGGATTGCGCCACGCCAGGCAGTCTGGACACATTTCTAGCAGTCCGTCCTCCCCCGAGCGATTCATCACGGAAAATCGCCCGGAGAAAGCCTCCGCATTCCGGTCTCGATGGTCAATCGCCAGCGAGGCATGCCACCGCATTGCGGCTCGCAGTGGCAAACACCAATCCAGGCCTCAGCCAGTGGCGGGGTGTTTCCTGCCCAGTCGCCCGCCGCTGGACCGCCATTCACCCTCCGCAAGCCCCCTGCTCTGTGTGTTGCTCCCTTCCGTCCCACGCTATCCGGAACAGGAGCGGTGGCACAGGGCTGGAGCCAGAGATTTGCCTCATCCGCCGTGGACTCTCACCCCCGAGGTCTCCCCAGGACAATTCCTGAGGAGGGGGCCTCAAGGTCTGGCCTCGAGAACCAGGCCCGAACCTGAGGTGGCGCCTGAGGAACGGGTGCCACTGAGGGTTGGAGCACACAGGTCTGTTGCCGTCTCGGTTGACGCGCGGACCCGGTCAGCTGCTGAAACTGGCCCGGCCTGGTTGGGGAGATTTGCCAGAAACTGACAACGCCGTTTCCCTTCCGCCAGAAACGCACCGGGTCGCGAGACAGCCGCTGAGTCGGGGTGGCGACTCTCAAGCTGGGAGCGGAGACTCTACAATAGCCCAGCACGGGTCTCAATCGAGCCCTTGGGCCGGCGTCGTCGGCTGGGGTTCGTCGGCCCGGCTTGGTCGGCTGGCGGGGGGCAGCATGCCTCCCCAGCGGTTGGCACTTGGCCTCAACTGCTCCAGCAGGACGCTCGTCCCCTTTTTCTGCGCTGCTTACCCCCCTGTGAACGCTTCAGCCCCCGCTTCGCTCGCGATCCAGTCGATCGACTGTCGCACTGCCAACGCCGCCGACCTGGTCGAGGCCCTGCGTCATCAACTCAGCCTGCAGGGCGATATTGTCTCCGACGCCGGTCGGCAACGGACGATCGAACTGTTCGGGGCGCCGCTCACTCCGAGGCAGGTGGTGCAGCAGATTTGCGGCGATGTGCGCACTGGCGGCCGGGATTCGCTGCTGCGTTGGGGCCACAAGCTCGATCGTCGCGAATTGACTCCCGCCGACTGGCGGGTTTCTCCCGGCGAATTCCGCCAGGCCCGGGAACAGGCCGACCCGGCGTTCCTGGCGATGATTGAGCGGGTGGCGCAAAACATCCGTGATTTTCAGTCGGCACTGCTGCCGAGCGACGTGCGGTTGGAACGCACCCTTCCCGGCGGAGGTCACGTGGTCCTGGGGCAGCGGTATCGCCCGCTGAAACGGGTGGGAATCTGCGTGCCGGGGGGGGCGGCCGCCTATCCCTCGACCCTGCTGATGACCGCCGTTCCCGCTCAGGTGGCCGGAGTTCGTGAAATCGCCGTGGCGGTCCCCCCTACCCCGTTTGGGGGCTACAACCCCAGCCTGCTGGCCGCCTGCGATCTGCTGGGGGTCACCGAGGTCTATCGCATGGGGGGCGCCCAGGGTGTCGCTGCCCTGGCCTACGGGGTCGAGGGTTTGACCCGGGTTGACAAGATCGTGGGGCCGGGCAACCTGTTCGTCGCCCTGGCCAAGCAGCATGTCTACGGCGAGGTCGATATCGACTCGATCGCCGGCCCCAGCGAAGTGGTGCTGATCGCCGACGAAACGGCCGATCCCCGGTTCGTCGCCAGCGATCTGATCTCTCAAGCCGAACACAGCCCGGGCTCGGGACTGCTGCTGACCTGGCATGCCCCGTTGATTGCTGCGGTCGCCGCGGAACTGGAACGGCAACTGGCTCGACTCGAGCGGGGCGATCTGGCCCGGGTCGCCCTCGAACAATACGGTGGACTGATCCTGTGTCGGGACGAAACCGAGGCAGTGGAACTGGCCGACCGGTTCGCTCCCGAGCATCTGCACCTGTCGACACGCGACCCGTGGCGGTTGCTGGATCGCGTGCAGAATGCCGGGGCGATTTTCCTGGGGCATCACACCCCGGTCGCCGTGGGCGACTACGTCGCCGGTCCTTCGCATGTGCTGCCCACGGGGGGGACGGCGCGATTTGCGAACGGGCTGTGCAGCATCGACTTTTTAAAGCGGTCATCGCTCATCAGCTACGACCGGGAGGCGCTGGGGGCCGCCGCCGCTGACCTCCGGTTGCTCGCCGCGACCGAAGGGCTGACCGCTCACAGTGCCAGTGTGGACATCCGCCTGCAATAATCCCGCTCCTCTCGCCCGGGGCACCGCTGGGTGGGGGCCCGCCCGCATCAACCCGAGAAGTGGGGGCCGGGTCAGCCCGATGTCCCGGGGGCACCCCGCGCGGCACGTCGCCACTCGGGTCCGCTGGCGCTTGGTCGAACTGGCCAAGATCCGGGCGGGCTTGAG
>CAIUHT010001053.1 GCA_903898975.1 uncultured Planctomycetaceae bacterium | reverse complement strand
TCCAACCGTCGTATTGAGCGACGACGTCAGCCAGGCGGCAGACGCAGTGCTGGTCACTCCATCGGTCAGTGTCAGCGCGGTGTCATTGCTGGCGAGCGTTGCCGATCCAACGGGATGAAACTCTCCAAAGTCACTCTCGGTCCCGCTGACGTTGGCGAAATTCCACATCCCGACCGGCGCTTCCCGCAGCGCCACATTCCCCGTATCGACGTTGCTGCACCCGTTGCCGTTCGTCCCCCCGGGCGTGGTGAAGTTCAACTCCCGCACCAGCCCGGTATTCTGCTGCTGATTGATCTGCATGCCCGGCAGCGGCTGATAAGTCTGCACCGCATCGGTCCCACTGCTGGTGGGCGTGGAGGCATACGCCTGATTCAGCGGCGCGGTGAACACCTCCAGGCCGTCGCCGGGGATGTAGACATACCGGGTGCTGACCTGCCGCAGCGTGTCATTGATCTCGACCACCCCGGTCACCTGCGTCGCGCCCGAGTCGATCCCCGAGAGGACCAGGGGAATCCCCGTGGCGTTCGTCACACTGGTGATGCCTGGACCGCCAATCACATTGATCTTGCCCGTGCTGACGGTCGAGACAATCCCCCCGGTCAGCAGGGCCGACACGTTGGATGACGACGTCGCCAGGGAACTGAGGGTGATCTCGTGCGTCTGCGCGTTGTAAGTGGCGGTGACCCCCTCGACCCCCACCCCCAGGCTCGACTCGGGAATCGTCCAGAGGGGGCTCGAAACCGTTCCCAACTGCCACTGGGCCCGGTAGGCGGCCAGGCTGGGACCCAGATTGGCTGGCAGAACCACGTTCACATTGCGGGAGACCCCCACGTTCAACGGGGCGTTGATGTCGATGAGCGCCGCCGTGATCGAGACCTGCGCCGCCGTCAGCCCTGTCGAGAGTTGCCCCTGCACCGCGGAATCGGGCTGCGTCACCTGCAGCGGCAGGTTGGGAACCACCAGCGGCAAGGCCCCCGCGTCGGCTCCCGTCCCGTTGTACGCGAACTGGTAGTAGCTGCTGGAACCGTTGGTGTAATACCCGCTTCCACTCCCCAGGTACGAGGCCGTTCCCGCATCTTCCCTGGTGTCGCTCGAGCCCCCGATCGGCGAACTGCTCCCAAACCCGGTGTTGTAGAACGGAATCGCATTCCCGAAGAAAATCCAGGAAAAACCATACGGGTTGTTGTTCGGAGGATTGCTGTCCTTCACGCCAGAATCGTTATACAGGCTGTACTCGGCGAAATCCTCGGCTCCCAGCAGCGGGGAGGTGAGGGTGCGAGCCCCGTACGCCAGGCTCGACGGCGTCCCATTGAACACGTAATCGACCACCGTCGTGGCGGCGAGGTTCGCGTCCCAACCGGTCGTCGTCTGGCCGGGCAGGAACGCCCCGGTCAGCGCTGGAACCGGTGGCGTGGCGGTCGACGAAACTCCCGGCTGCGGATCGAGCGGATCACGCGTATTCGCCCAGGCGTCGGCACTGTTGCCCCCCACGCCAAATGGGGACGTCGGGGTGTCGAGGATGAACGCCGAATTCGGGGTCTCGATCGAGACACTGGCCGCGTTGATGGGCGCCAGTTCCACCACCGCGCCCATCGTGTTCGACAGCGTCACATCTCCCGACGGATTGTTGAGGTAACCCGTGACATAGATGGCCGGGCCGGAACTTGTCCCCGTCCCGACGGCGGTCGGATAAGTCTGTGTCACAATGACAGCCGCCGCCCCCACGCTGGGCTGCAGCGCCAGCCCGGGATTGATCGGCGCCCCGCCGGTCGCCCCCTTGAGGGTCACCTTCCCGGCGGTCTGCCCCCCCGGAATCGCCACGCCATTCAAGAGCAGGTAATCCGCAGAGGGGTTGCTGATCGTGATTCGTGGCGCAGAGGCCGCGAGAGTGCCCGAACCCGCCAACTGGTCGGCCACCACCACCACCTCGCCCCCCTGCGCGGAGAGGCCGGTCAACTGCAGGGCGGGAATGCTGGTTTGCGAGACCGAACTCTCGAGCAGCGCGGCGGTCGCCTCGTCGAACCCCGCCAGCGACGGGAGATACTGCGGGTTGTAGGCGACCTGGAATGGAACAAACAGGTCACTCAGGCTGTTCGCGGGGGGCGCGATTGTCTGATTCACAAACCCCGTGTTGCCGGTCGCCAGCGCCGTGGTCTGGCCATTCACCGTCAACTGCGTCCCGGTCGAGTCAATCACCACGTCAAGATCGGCGAATGCCCCCGCGGCGATGCTTCCGTCGAGGGTCGCCTTCGCCGACTCGGTCACCGTTCCCGCCGAAACATTCGTCGTCCGGAAGTTCCTGTCATACCCGTGCGAGGCGTACTGCGTGGTGCTGTTCACCCCGGGGTGCGCGCCCACAACCACATCCCCGCCACCCAGGACAACCGAGCCCGAGGTGAGCCCCAGCGTAGATTCGGAGGTCAGATTCAGCGTCGAGGACGCCACCGCATCTCCCGCCAGCCCGCCGAAGTGAGAGTCCCCCATCGACAGGGCGTCAATCTCCGTCGCCTGTCGCGTCACCGGGTTCTGTCCCGCGAGGATCACCACATCGTCCAGCGCGGTGATCGTCGTGCCCGCGCCGACCGTCACTCCCTGGCTCACGGTCATGCTGCTGGCCGCCTCTCCGTCGGCTCCCCCCGCCAGCCCCCAGGTCTTGGAGATCGCGATGTTCGCCGCATCGACGTTCATCACCGTCCCAATCAGCACGTCCCCGGTGCTCGCCTGCCAGGTGGTCAATGATCCAATCGAGATCGTGGTGTCGAAATCCGCCGAGAGATTCGCGACCGCGGCACTCAGATCGATGAGTCCCCCGGTTTTCAGCACCGCCACTTCACTGGACTGCAGCGACTGGGTGGCCAGCACCTCGATTCCCTGTTGCGACATGACTGTCACTCCGTCAGCGACCTGCAGCATCGCCGTCGGGATATATGTCGAGAAGATCCCTCCCGCATACTCGACCAGCCCACCCCCCGCTCCCAGGCGAACCATGGCCAGGTCACCCTTGCCACCAGCCCCCACCAGTGACGCCTCGCCCCCCTGGTTGACCAGCGTGATCTGCGATCCCAGGGTCACACTGCCGGTGGTTGCCTCGAGTTGTGTTCCCGCATTGATCTGCAGGTTGGTGGAGGGAGCGGCGTTGTTGGTCACAACCGCCCCGCTCGCCCCGATCGCCGAGGCGTTCACCGAGTCGGAATAGGCGTTGTAGAGCGACAGGTCCACCGCCTGCACCGCGACACTGGCTCCGGTCAACACGCTGGCCGAGATCGTGGTCGCGATGGAGGGCGAAGTCTCCAGTTCCACCGTCGAGGCTTCGCCCGAGAACAGCCCCCCCGACCCGGCAATGGCCCGCCCACTGTTCGACCCGGCGACCTGTGCCCCCACCTGCAAGGCCCCGCCTGCCGTCAACGAGAACTGGTCCAGCGTGGTCGTCACCGTGGGGGTCGCAGTGGCCTTCGCCGTGTAGGCCCCCACCCCCACCAGGCCCGCGGTCGCCCCCAGCGACTGGGCCGCGACCTGGGTGGTCGACTGGCTCAGAATGGTCGCCCCTCCCGACACCTGCCCCCCGCTGGACGGACCGTTCTCCAGGTTCACCGTAATCGACTCGATGTCGCTGGCGCTGTGGGTTTCTCCCGAGCCCGCCAGTCCTCCGATGGTCACCGACGTCCCCGACGATGTGATCGTGTGCGCCGACACCGCCGACACCGCCAGGTTCCCGACGTTCAGCCCAACCAGCCCGTCGAGGGTCGTCGTCAGGCTCCCCGTGCGCTCGACGGTCGACAGGAAAACCCCTATCGATCCCAAGCCCCCGGCTCCGCCATCGATGGTCGCCTCCAGAGTCTGCTGGCCCAGCGTCTGCACCGTCAGGTCTCCCGCCGGGCTCGCAGGCGAGTGGGTGTTCCGGGTGTCGATGGTCGCCCCCCCCGTCACACTCGCCGCGAAGGCCGAACTGTCCGTTATGTTCGCGTTCCCTCCGGCCCCCGCCGCTCCCAGCGAAATCGACACCGAGGTCGGACTCGACAGTGTCGTGACGCTGCGGTCGGTGGTCGCGCTCACCACCACGCCTCCCCCACCCGTCACCACGCTCGCACCGTTCACCCCCGCCTCGACCGTGTCGGCGGTGGTGACCTCCGCGAGGGAGATTCCCAACGACCCACCAACGGCTCCCACGCTCAGGGCCGAGGCGGCGACCGAGGCGGAAAGCTCGGCGTTTTCCAGGGCTTCGACTGTCAGCGACGTCGAGTCGCCTGCGGTCGCCCCCAGCGTCACTCCCTCACCCAGCAGTGCCTGCACGACGTTGGCTGTCGAGATGGTCGCCGAGGTCCCCGATCCACTCAGCGCCACCCCATCCTCGCTCACCGCCACCGACGCCGCCACAGCCACCAGGATCGAAGAGATCTCAGCAGCATCCTTCGCTTCGATCTCCACGGGCCCACCCGCCGTCAGTTGCGTCGCAGCCCCTCCGGAGGCGGTCTGCCCAACCACTGCCGCGATGGTATTGGTGACCGTCACCGACCCCACGGCCGAACTGGGGGCAATCGCGACTGCCGTCCCGCCCCCCGACGCGACCGACAGCGACCCCGCTCCCCCCTTCACGGTCAGGTCACTGTCGTCGCTGGCGGTCACCTGCAGCCCGCCGGCCAGGTCCAGTGTGCCCCCGCTGACAGTCGCCTGCACGGTGTTGTCGAGGGTCTGGTAAGCCCACGCGCCCGACAACGAGACCGAAACCCCCACCCCCTCCGACAGGGCCGCATCGACCGCCACCCCGAACGCCACCTGGGTCTGCTCGGAATCCAGCAGGGCGGCCACCTCCAGCGACGCCGCCGTCAGATCCGCGCCGGTGACCGTCGCCTCGACCGAATTGTCCGACGTCCACTGGTTCCAGCCCCCACCCACCGCCACGCCAACCGCCGTGGAACTGTGAGCCGCCCCCTGCTCGGCCAGGACCGCCCCCCCGGCGTCAGACTTCGTGGTGAACGCCTCGGTCGCCAGCACCTCCACGGTCCCGCCGGTGACCGCCGCGGTCGCTCCCGCTCCGGTCCCCTGCTCGATCACCGCCCAGGTGTCGAGCTCGAGCGACGTGACAATCACCGCTCCCGCCGCGTCGACTCCCACCGCCACGGAACTGCCATTCTCGGCCTGCGCGCTCCCAGCCACCGCCAGGACATAGAGGCTGTCGGTTCCGGCCGTTGTCGGCGTGTCGCTGTTGGCATAGTCCGCGGTCATCACGCCGCTGTAGGCCGTCACCGAGACCGGCCCCAAGCCCCAATCCAGGTCGGAGCCACTCACCCGGGCCACCGTCTGGACCAGGTCGGTCCCGTCCCCGGCGATGTTGGTCACCACCACCCCCGCCCCCACGCCCACGCCAATCTGGTTTTCCTTCAACGTGAGGATCTTCCCCCAGTCGACCGAAACATACCCCGCCGTCCCCACCAGTGCGGGAATCAGCACGGCCGAGACGTCCAGGCTGTGGCTGTTGTCCGTGGCCTGGGTGGTGACGCGGCTGTCGGTGACCAGCGCCTGCGTGTTGGGCTGGAAGTTGGTCGTGGCAAACATCCCGCCCACAGAGACATCGGTCCCCGACGAGACGGCCACATCGACCCCGGCACTCAACACCAGGCTGCGGGTGTAGTCGGACGCCTCCACC
>CAIUHT010001052.1 GCA_903898975.1 uncultured Planctomycetaceae bacterium | reverse complement strand
GAGGCGGTCGGCGACCTCGGGGCGGGTGGCGAGGGGGAGCGAGTCGGGGCCGAGGGTGACCTGCCAGCGGAGGAGCGTGAGGTGCCGGGGCTGACCGGTGGGCGGGTCGGGGAGGGCGAGTTCGCAGGCTGTGAGGAGGTCGGCCTCGGTGGCGAGATCGGAGGCGTCGACGGTGACGGTCTGCCAGTGGAGCGGCGAGAGCGACTCGGTCCGCCAGGTGACGGGCTGTGCGGGAGAGTCGAAAGACGCTGCGGCAGTGGCTGGGGAAGCGGGTTTCAGGCTGTTCAGCGGGAGATCGACCTCGACCAGGCCGGCGGGGAGAGCGTCCTGGGGGGTGAGGGAGACGAGTGAGCCGAGGGAGTGGTGCGGGGGGGAATCGAGCGCGGCGCGGCTGGTCGAGGGGGCGTCGTAAGAGCCCGGGATGGCAGGGCTTGGGCTGGCAGAGCCTGGGCTGAGCGAGATGTGGCTGGGGCGGACGGGATCGGCGGAGACGAACCAGTCGAGGTGGGTGGAGTGGGGCGTGGGGGAGGTGTCGGCGGGGAGGCCGGTGAGTTGGAGGTGGAGGAACTGGCCGGCGTGGTCGGCTGTGGGATGTGCGTGGGACGCCGGGGGAGCGTGGGGGGAGAGGCGGAGGGCGCGAGTGGGGGCGTGGTACTCGACGGCGAGCGAGTTGTGGGAGGTGGTGGGGGGCGTGTGGAGAGCGGGCCAGGGGAGGCCGGGGAGTTGGTTGAGGAAGTGGGCGGTGGTGGGGGAGGGGAGCCAGACGACCTGCGTGGAGCCCTGGGCGAGGCGGCGGAGGCCGGTGAAGAGGGCGAGGCGGAGGCGGTCGCTGAGGGGGGCCTGGGCGCGGTTGTGGGGGCCGGGAGCGGGGTCGCCGGCTTCACGGTCGAGGTCGCCGGTCGTGCGGCCCGCAGCATTCCCAGGCACCTTCCCAGCGGCGTCGGGGGTGAACCGAGCGGCGTGGGTTTGGCTGGGGGGGAGGGCGGGTTCCTGGAGGAAATCGCCGGCGAGCAGCAGGAGGTCGACGGAGCGGTCGAGGCAATGCTCGACGAGTCGCGACCAGGCGAGGAGGGGGGCGTCGCGAAGCGGCGCGGGGGTGGGGGCCAGGTCGAGGGCGAGTGGTGCGACCACACCATCCCAGCGGGGATGTGAGGCGAAAACCACGCGAACATGCTCCATCATGTGCGAGACTCCAGCGGGGCGATTCCTTCGCAGCCGGGCGGGAGTATAGAGCAGCGTTCAGGTTGCGCAAACCCCGAAACCTGCGCGATTTGCGGGATCGATGAGCCCACCCCAGTCTGCCGGATTGGAGAATCAAAGTCGGCGGCGGGAGCGAGCGGGCCGAGCGGGAGGGGGGCCCGCATGCGAAGGCGGCGGGATGGTCCGGCGCGTGTTGCGGGTGGGAAAGTGATCTGGGCAGGGTGCCTTGAGGCGGCGGTCGAGGCAGGGGACCGGACCAGGGCCGCGGTCGCTACCGTTCCGCTGTCACCCTTCACCCTTCACCCTTCACTCTCCACTCTCCACTCTCCACTCTCCACTCTCCACTCTTCACCCAAAGGCCCGGCCAACACGCCCGACCTAGCGGTCGCCAGCGGTGCCCTGGGCGGGGCCGCGTTTGGGGAGGCGGCGGGGAGGCTCGGAGGGGGCGGTCGGCTTGGTGCCAGGGGCGGGGGTGCCAGTGGGGGTCGCCGAGGAGGGGGCGGTGCCCGAGGCCTGGGCGGGGGGATAGGTGTCGAACTCGTAGACGAGGGTGCCCGCCTTGCGGACCGCCTGGTTGTGGGCGGCGAGGGAGAGGTCGACGAGCTGCTTTTTGCGGAGGTCGGCGACGCCATCCATTTTCTGGCTGATCTGCTCGACCCAGTCGGGCCGGCGGCTCATGGCGAGCGACATCATGCGGACGAAGGCACTGACTTCGGTGAAGGTCTTGTCGGTGAGATTCACCGTGAGGGGCGAGAAGACCTTGGCGGCGGCGTCGAGGGTCTGCGAGGGGAAGGAGATGAAGAGGTCGGCCCGATGGGTGACGACCTGTTCGCCCGAGGGTTCGGTGATGAAGGCGGTCTGCAGCACCAGCAGCGAGTGGGCCTCGATGGGGCTTTTGAAGAGGGGGCTGGTGAAGGTGCCATCGCAGAGGGCGACCCGCAGTTCGGGCGAGGTGTGGATGATTTCGATGGCCCCGACCGAGCCGTCGCCCGCGTCGGCTTCGTACTCGAACTTCCCGGTCTGGAACATCTGGACCTTCGAGATCTGCATGGCGCGCCAGATGCTGACCGCGACGTCGGGATGGCTGACGAAGTAGCTGTAGATCTCGGGTTCGACGGGGAAGCTGACCTTGGGAAGCCGGCGGTAGAAGCTGACGTTGTCGAGCACCTGCTGGACGCGTTCGCGCTGGGTGTCGGTGAGCTTGTCGAGGGGGATTGAGGCGAGGGCCTGCTTGCGGGAGGCGGCGGTCGAGTTCCCCTTGGCTTCCGCTTCGACGATCTCGGGGGTGCCAGCGGCGGGGGCTCCCTTGGAGACGACCTTGGCTCCGGCCTGGATGACCTTGCCGAGGAGGGTTTCCTCGGCGACCGCTTCGCTCTCTTCGTGGGCCTGGACGACGTCGGACTGGGCGGCGACGGGGGTGGAGGCGAGGAAGCTGAGGGCGACGCCGAGCAGCAGGCGTAGGGAGCCCGACTGGAGGCGGGGAGAGCGGAGGAGGAGGGCGCGGGAGAGGCGGCGAGCGAAGTTGGGCAGCATTCCCGAGGTTCCCTGCGTGTCGGACGGACAATGAGGCGGGGGGCGAGTGATGCCGGTGACGTGGCACAGTTCGCCCCGCCAGAACTATCGGCCTGTTCGTTGCATTCGATACAGTCGAATTCAAGTTGAGACGGGCCTGGCTGGCAGGCTGGGGGTTTTGGGGGAGTGGTTCGGGGAGAAATGAAAAAACCTCCCGCCAGCAAGGCTGACGGGAGGTTTGGATCAAGTTGAGCAGTCACGCTTCCGAGGGGCGGGGCCCCCCAGGCTGAACTACGGAATTGTCGGGAGCAGGGGTTCGGTGACGGCACCGGGGGTCCCGACGCCAACGTGGCCGTTGGGTACCTGCGTGGTGGTGTTGTCGATCTTCAGGCTGTCGACGCCCTGGGAGAGCTCAAAGTAATCGATCACCTCGTCGATCTTGTTGCAGAGGGTGACAACCACGGGGAAGCCACCGCCTGCGAAGAGGAGGCCGACGGGGTTGCGGTTCATGTCAACGACGAGCGAGCCGGAGTCGCCGGGCTGGCCGAGGGGAACGTCGTCATCGGGGAAGCCGGTGACGCCGATCTGGTCGACGAACAGAGCGGGACCGGCGTCGTAGCCCACGGGAGAGACGGCATCGATTTCGGTGACGATACCCGTGCGGTAGCCAGTGGTGCGGCCGTACTTCTGCACGCGTTGGCCCAGGAAGGCCTGGACGGTGTTGCTGGTGGGAAGGCCGTAGCCATCAGGCAGCGTGGTGGAGCCGATGATGGTCGACTCGGAGATGATGATGGCGGCGTCGATGAGATTCGGCGTGCCAATCCCGGTCGCGGGATCGAAGTCACAGACGATGGGGCAGAAATCCCAAAGCGGGCCGATGACGTTTTCGTTGACGAGGACAGCACAGGCGTCTTCGGGTTCGAGCTCGGGATCACGAATGAACTGATCGCCCTGGCTGGGCTGCACGATCATGGTTCGGCCAATTTCCCCTTCGCCTTCAATGGCGAAGACGTGGCTGTTGCTGAGGCCGTAGTAGATTGGCCTTGAGGCACCCCGGGAGGTTCCCTTGAGGCGGCAGCCGTAGGTTCCCGAGGCGCAGACGTCGGGAATGTAGCTGAGTGCCGAGGTTCCGATGGGTACGGGGCGGGGGAGTCGCTTCTGGCGAGCTGGCTTGGGGGGCTCGACAGTCCCCCTGGTAGGGGCGGAACTGACCGACGACCTTGGTGAGGACGCGGACGCCATCGACGTTGGCAGGAAGCTTGGGGCGATCGACCCCATTGGAGAAGAATCGCAGGACCACTTCACCGGTCACGAGCAGCGACACAGCACTGCCGGAGTATCCCTTGGTGGCGGCCCACTGCTTCTTGACCTTGGCGTGAGCGGCCAGGGCCTTGTTCACCACGTTCTGCTTGGGAACGGGGTAAACGTTGTTGGGGACCGGCTGGGGAGCGGGTTGGCCCGCACCGGGACGCGGAGGCTGCCCCACGGGGGGCCGGACCACCGGAGGCCGAGGAGTGGTCGGGGTGGTGACTCGACCCGGGCGAGCGGTGGCGCGGGGCTTGGAAGCCGCCGCCCCTTCGTTCGCTGCACCGTCGTCTTCGGCGGGCAGCTTGGTGAAGGTGGGATCGAAGCCGGGTTCGAGGGGCCGTTCGGGCCCGGGCTTGAAGGGCTGCTTGGCAGGACGTTCGTCGGCGGTCACCGATCCCGTCGCCAGGAACGCCAGGCTGACACCCGTCGCCAGAACCCAGGCGAACCGCCTGAGATTTTTCCCAATCCGCACCAT
>CAIUHT010001051.1 GCA_903898975.1 uncultured Planctomycetaceae bacterium | reverse complement strand
TGACGGGTGGCACCAGTTTGGACTCGCCGCACGGGTTGAAATGACGGGTGGCACCTATTCGCACGCGCCGCACGGGTTGGAATGACGGGTGGCACCTATTCGCACGGCAACGATTCGCCCATGTCGATAGCTGCGCTCAAGTCGTAAAAACCACCGCAGGTGGACGCTGAAGGCGATGTTTTGAGACACACCGGCTGGCGGCGCTCCTGTTTGGGTGCCGAGAGACTATGAGCGGGGGCGTCCATGTGGCGTTCCATGCGAGGTGCTTTGAATCTCGACCTTTGACTCGTCTCTTCCCTCTTTTGGCGGAGTCGCATTCCATGATTCGAATTGGCTGGATCGCACTGATGATTGCCTGCGGGAGTCTGTCCAGCGTCACGGCGGCCCCGATTTATGACCTGGCGAATGACCTCTCTTTGACTGCGAATCCGAATGGGGTCTGGACCTATGGGTTCCGCTCGACCCTGGCCGGCGAGCTCTCGTTCTATACCAACCGCACCACGTTTTTCGATACGGGGTCGGGGGGTGGAGCGATGGCCGTTCTGTATGGATCGCCCGGCTTCTACCCGTCGCTCTTCTACAACAACACATCGCTCCCCTACGAAAGCATCGACCCCGGGCCCGGCCTGCTCCCCGGACAACTCGCCCTCCACGCCAACCTGGGACTGTTGAGTGTCACCCGCTTCACCAGCCCCTCGGCGGGGACTTTCCTGATTGACGTCGAGTTCTATGGCGTGACCAGCGACACAACGTCGGTGTTTGTCTTGCTGAATGGAACCCCCCTGCTGTCGGGAAGTCATGCCGGGTTTTCCTCGGGCAACGAAGTGCGGTATCGCCAGGTGCATACGCTGGCGGCGGGGGACCTGGTGGAATTCGCCGTGGGAGATGGTGGCAACGGCAGCGCGAACTACGACTGGCTGGGACTGGAGGCCCGCGTGAGCTCGACGGAGGCCGCCGTGCCCGAGCCAGCAGCGATCACAAATCTTCTGCTGGCAATGTCATTGGGGGCCACCCACGTGCTCTACCGAAGTGCGCGTCGAAACGGCCCTTGATGGGATGGCCGGGCACCCATGCCGAGGGCCGGGCCAGGGTTGGAGTGCTGCGCCCTCTCGCGCAGCAGGTTCGACCGAGGTCTCGGCCCGCGGGTGGCGTGTTGCTGTGGGAGTGGTGCTGGCTTCGTGCGACTTCTCTCCCGGCGACTTGCCGCTTATGTTGAGCGTGTTCGCCGTTGTCCTCCGCCGGCTGCCTTCCCCTTTCGCAGAGAGACTGTCATGTCCCGTTGGTCGCGACGCTCGTTTCTGAAGACCTCGACTGCCGCGGCACTCTCGGCGGTGGCGGGGCGGCCTGTGCGGGGGGTTGAGTCGCCCCCCCGGCCCAAGGTCGCCGTGCTGTTCACCGAGTTCACCTACCGCTCGCACGCGCACGTGATTCTCGAGAACTTTCTCGAGCCCTACCTGTTCAATGGCCGCAAGACCGAGTCGAGTGTCGAGGTGGTGGCACTGTATGGCGACCAGTTCCCCGACAGCGACATGGGGCGGAAGGTCGCCGAGCGGTATGGCATTCCCATTTACGACACCATCGCCGGGGCGCTGACGCGGGGGACGGGGAAGCTGGCGGTGGAGGGGGTGGCTTCGATTGCCGAGCAGGGGAACTACCCCCGCAACGAATTGGGGCAGCAGCTCTATCCGCGGAAGCGGTTTTTCGACGAGAGCGTGGCGGTGATGCGGGATGCGGGGCGGGTGGTGCCATTCTTCAATGACAAGCACCTGTCGTACCGCTGGGACTGGGCCCGCGAGATGTACGACACTGCCCGCGAACTGAAGATGCCCTTCATGGCGGGAAGTTCGGTCCCGCTGGCCACCCGGCGACCGGCCTTCGAACTGCCCGCGGGGAGCGAACTCGAGCAGGCGCTCGCCGTGCATGGCGGGCCGCTGGAAAGCTACGACTTCCACGGGATTGAACTGCTGCAATCGATTGTCGAAGCACGGAAGGGAGGCGAAACGGGGATTCGCGCGGTCGAGTTCCTGGAGGGAGCCGCCCTGGAACGGGAACTGACCGAGGGAGGCTGGCGACCCCTCGCGCAGGCGGCGATGGCCGCCGAGCTGGGCCAGGCCCCCGCCGATCTGAACAGCGTGCCTGGCGAAGAGGCGGACGCCCCGCACGCCCTGCGGCTGCACTACCGCGACGGGCTGCGGGGCTTGGTACTGCGGGTGGGAAAGAGCGCGACCCGCTGGAATATCGCCGTCAAACCGAAGGGGGGCGGAGCCATTGGGGCCACCCACTTTTACGTCGGTCCGTGGAACAATCGGAACCTGTTCAAGGCGTTGTCGCACGCCATCCAGTCGCACCTGAAAACTGGCGTCCCCCCCTACCCTGTCGAGCGGACCCTGCTGGCATCCGGCACGCTCGAGGCGGTACTGAAGGCCCGCCAGGCCGGGCAACCTCGGGAGACGCCCGAACTGGCTGTAACGTATCAACCGGTCGACTACCGCCGGTTCCGCGAGCTGGGGGACACCTGGAAGATCATTACCCCGGACACGCCCCAGCCTCCCGACATTGACCTGTTTGGCCGCAACTATCAGCCTCCCGCCCGGTAGTCGCACGCCGAGTTCTGTGCGTTGTTCCCCGCGAGTGGAGTTGCCAAACCTGGCGCAGCACGACGCTGTTCTCTGTGTCGCTGGCTGTTCCGTTTCGCCTCCCGTTTTTCATCAACCCTGCCCGGTGCTGCCATGGTTCGCCCCTCCGCCGATTCCCCTCCCCCCGACCGCTCTCCCACGGGGGGGGCGACGAGCCCCGCTTCGCTGTACCAGCGCCTGGGGGGCTACGACGCAATCGTCGCCGTGGTTGACTTGCTGCTGCCCCGCCTGCAAACGGACGCGCAGCTGGGGCGGTTCTGGGCACATCGCGGCACCGATGGACTCCGTCGGGAGAAACAACTGCTGATTGACTTTCTGTGCCAGTCGACCGGTGGCCCGCTGTATTACACGGGGCGTGACCTGAAGACGTCGCACCAGGGAATGCGGATCTCGGCGAGTGACTGGCGGATCTTTCTGCGGCACGTGACGGCGACGCTGGACGAAACGCTCGCCGGCCGCCCGGAATACCACGAAGTGCTCTCGTTTATCGAATCGACTCGGGGCGAGCTGGTCGAGGAGTAACAACGGGCGGCGGCAAAAATGCGCTGGTTCGCCGTTTCAGTCCGCCACGGGGCCGGTACGCTACGTGGCGGATTCGCTGCGCAGGGAGTGAACGGAGAGCGGCTGATCCAGCTGGAGCGGTGACGGGGTCTGGCCCTCGCGATACACTGCCCAAGAGCGTTTCCCCAGAACTCTGCTCTGTTTTTCTTGTTCCTCATGCCCGACCCGGCCCCTTCCGACCCCTGGCTTGAGGAGCAGATCGCCCGCGTTTTGCAGGGCGATCGCGAGGCGCTGGCGGTCGTGTTTGAGCACTATCGCGACCGCCTGCGGCGGATTGTGTCATTCCGCCTGAATCCGCAGGTCGCCGGGCGGGTTGATGTCGACGATGTGCTGCAGGAGGCGTACCTCGCCGCCGAGCAGCGACTGCGGCACGTGTGGCGCGAGGTCTCCAGTGGCGGGCTGTTTGTGTGGCTGCGACTGGTGGTGCAGCAGACGCTGATCGACGTGCATCGGCGGCATCTCGCCGCCCAGTCGCGCGACGCCTCGCGCGACCGTTCGATTGACCAGCCGAGCAGCGCGGGTTCGGGCTCGGCGGCTTCGTCGATGGCGTCGTGGCTGCTGGGGCACCTGACCAGTCCCAGTCAGCTCGCCGTCCGAAAAGAGTTGGCCCAGCAACTGGAACAGGCGCTGCAAACGCTGGGGGACCTGGATCGCGAGATCCTGATGTTGCGGCACGTGGAGGAGCTGACGAACGTCGAGGCGGCGGCGATGCTGGGGCTGTCGGAACAGGGGGCGAGTGCCCGGTATGTGAGGGCGCTGGGCCGATTGCAGCAGATTCTGCGGCGGTTCCCCGAGCTCTCGGGCCGCCCCCCCGGACCATGACCGCTCCCGCCGGTGATGGGAACCCGCCCCGCGAGAACTCTGCGGGTGCCAGGAAAGCAGTTTCGCCTGCGACCACGGCGACCTCTGCCAGCGGACAGCCTCTCGCGGCGCCAGGGTCAGTGCCCGTTGAATCGGGTGCATCTGCATCGGGGCCATCTGAATTGGGGCTATCCGAATCGGGAGCGTCCGAACCGAGGCCAGCTCGTGCGACTGACTCGACGTCCGCCGAGAATACGGGAACCATGGGGGCGACGGGGGAAACGGGAGTGACGGGGCTGTCTGCCGTTCCTGACGAAGGCGAACCGCTCGAAGAGGGGGTGCAACTGCATGGACTGCCTCAGCCAGTGGGGCAGGGTGCGGAGCCTCAAGACCCGCTCGACCTGGTGATCAGCGAGTACCTGGAGCTGGTGCGGCGGGGCGAGCAGGTCTCGCCCGATGAGTTTGCGAGTCGCTTTCCCAAGCGGGCGGAGGAAATCCGCGAGCTGTTGCAGGCGGCGGCCCTGATGGAATCGTGGCGGGTGTCGCGCGAGCAGTCGGCGGCCCTGCGCGAACTTCCGCCGCTGGCGAGTCAGCCTGATGTCGGGGGCTGTCGGCTGGTGCGGGAGTTGGGGCGCGGGGGGATGGGGGTGGTCTACGAGGCGGTGGTCCTGGCGACCGGCGAGCGGGTCGCGCTCAAGCTGATGTCGCTGCGGTATGCCAGCGAACTGTTCCGGTCGCGGTTTCGACAGGAAGCACGGGTCACCGCCCGGCTGCGGCATCCGCACATTGTTCCGGTGCACACGTTTGGCGAGGAACAGGGGTGGTGTTACTACACCATGCGGCTGATTGACGGGCTGCCACTCGACAAGGTCATCGCGCGACTGGCGGCGACCGGGCAGGTGACGGAAGCCGAGTTATGCCAGGGACCATCGACGCTGGGGCTGCGGGGGCGGGCTCCGCAGGTGCTGCTGTCGCGTTCGAACTGGTCGGCACTGGCGGGGATTGTCGCCCAAGCCGCGGCGGGCCTGGCCTACGCCCACGAGCAGGCGATTCTGCACCGCGACATCAAGCCGGGCAACCTGATGCTGGACCACGCCGGGCAGGTGCTGGTGACCGACTTTGGCGTGGCGCTCGACTGGGAGACCCGGCTGACGCGGGGGCGGGTGCACTGGGCGGGGACGCTGGCGTACTTGGCCCCCGAGTTGCTGGAAGGGCGGGCGGACGAACGCAGCGACATCTATTCGCTGGGGGCGACACTGTATGAGCTGTGCACACTGGTTCCCGCGTACCGGGCAGCGACGAACGAAGAGCTGATCGAGCTGGTCGGTGCGGCCAATCCCCGTCGGCCCCGGCAGGTGGTCCCTGCGCTTCCGGTCGAGCTGGAACGGATCATCTTGCGAGCGATGGCCCGCTCTCCGGCGCAACGCTTCCGCTCGGCCCTGGAGTTCCAAGGGGCGCTGCAGGCGTTTGCCCGTCAGTCGCTCAGTTGAGCGGCAACCCGCCCTGGCACAGCGGTCAGGGCCGGCGGACTCACTATTCCAATGGTGTCAATGGACCGTCGCATCGGCGCGTCGTCGCGTAGCGGTCGCGTCGCGTGGCAACACCGTGGACCGTTGATAGAGCATGACCAGCTGACGGGTTACGAATGTGTCGGCAACGCGACGGTGGAAGGTCAGGGGGCGGCTGCCGGGGCTGGCTGGGGTTCGAGCTTGAGGCCCTTGTGCTTCCACAGGCGGTCACGCAGTTGGGGGAACAGTTCGA
>CAIUHT010001050.1 GCA_903898975.1 uncultured Planctomycetaceae bacterium | reverse complement strand
CGACTCCCTGGCATCCGATCGGCGTGCATATCGACCGTGTGGATCAGCCCGAGTTCTTCACCTGGCACCAGGATACGGTGCTGGGAATGCCCCGCCAGTCGCTGCCCGACAGCACTGTCATCCAATGGCAGTCCCGTCCGCTTCAGCCGTCGCGACTGGAGGCGATCGACCTGATCGCATCGACGGCTCATGACCGCTACCGGCTGCTGGGGCACGATGAAGACTCGCAGTGGCTGAGGCAGACGGCCCGGGAGTGGACGCAGGGCCTCCCTCCCGGAGCGCCCCAGATCGCGGCCATCGGCGACCGTCTGAAACGGACCGGTCGGCTCATTCGGGCGGGAGCCGAAACGGCCACTCCCCCGGCGACCATCCGTCAGTTCCTGGAGCGGGGGTGCGAAGGGCCCGATTACCTGTTTGCCAGTTCGGCGGCACTGCTGCTGCGTGGTCTGGGGTACTCGACCCGGCTGGTTTCGGGTTTCTATGCCGACCCCACCCGCTACGAAGTGAAGTCCCGTTCGACACCAATCGCTCCCCGGGATGTGCATGTCTGGGCCGAGGTCTACGTCGGCTCGGGCACCTGGGTCGAGATCGAGGCGACACCGGGTTATGAGCTGCTGACGACACCCGCCACGTGGCTTGACCGACTCTGGCAGGGGCTGGAGGCGACCGGGCGGTGGGCGGGGCAACATGCCTGGGGATTGACATTGGCGGTTCTGGTTCTTGGCTGGGGAGTGTGGCAGCGTCGCCTGGTGCACGAACGCCTGGCGACGGCTGCCTGGCGGTTGTTTCCCGCGCGTGAGCCGCGACGACGGGTGCTCGAGACCCTCGCCCTGTTGGACCTGCGACGCGGTTTGTTTGGCCCCCGGGCACCAGCCGGAACGACCCCGCGGCAACGCCTGCAGCCAGGAAGGTTTCCCGGCAACCCGGTCGCCGGTGGTTCGCTGCAGCGGTTTCTGCAGTGCGTGGACTGGGCGGCGTTTGATCCGACGGGCCCCTGTCCGATTCCGCTTGACGACCTGGAACCACTCTGCGCCACGGTGACGCGGCATCTGTCGCGGCCACAGTGGGTGCAGTTGGCCGGACCGTCGCCATCTGCTGTTGATTGTCGTGCTTCTTCGTCCCCGAACATCTCCACCCCTCCGGTCTCCCCCGCATGAGCCTGCTGCTGCCCCACGCACACCCCCACCCCCCTGACACGCTGCCCGCGATTCCCTGGGAAACGATCCAACGGTTGCGAGAACGGTTGAATGCTGCCCTGCGCGGCAAGGCCGAGGTGGTGGAATCGGTGCTGATCTGCCTCTTCGCCCATGGCCACCTGCTGCTGGAAGATCGACCGGGGTTGGGGAAGACGACTTTGGCCAAGGCACTGGCCGGCGCAGTGGGGGGACGATTCGCCCGTATCCAGTGCACTCCCGACCTGCTGCCCAGTGACATTACGGGATTCAACCTGTTCAACCAGAAGACTCAGGAATTCGAGTTCCATCCTGGACCGGTCTTCTCGGATGTCCTCCTGGCGGATGAGATCAATCGGGCCACCCCCCGAACCCAGAGTGCGTTGCTGGAAGCGATGGCCGAGCGTCAGGTGACGGTGGATGGTGTGCGGCAGGGGCTCTCGCACGAGTTTTTCGTCATCGCCACGCAGAACCCGACCGAGCAACATGGGACGTATCCGCTTCCCGAAGCCCAACTCGACCGCTTCGCGATGAAACTGAGCATCGGGTATCCCTCGCGCGACGATGAACTCGACATGTTGGCCGACGCCCTGACCATTGACGACTGTCAGAGCGTTCCCCCGGAGCCGGTGCTGACACCGCTGGAACTGCAGCGGTTGCAGCACATTGTGGCCCGGCAGGCGGTGTCCTTCGGGGTCCGCGACTATCTCGTCCGACTTGCCGAGGCGACCCGCAGACACCCCCGTGTCACGCTGGGGCTGTCTCCCCGGGGGTTGTTGATCCTGCAGCGGGCCGCTCAAGCCCGGGCGCTGCTGCACGAACGCCGGTTTGTGACTCCCGATGACGTGCAGGAGGTGGCCCGGCCTGTGCTGGCCGTCCGCCTGGCCTGTGATGTCGAGCATCCTTCGCGGTTGATCGAAGACATCCTGGCGAACACGCCGATTCCACCCCTGGCTCCTCCCCAACAGGCATGATGAGACCTCCTGCTCTGCGACAACCCAATCTGGAGCACGTCCCGGCGGGGTGGTACGGCAACCGTGCCGTTCGCGTCGTACTGGTCGCTGTCTCGCTGCTGCTCGCCGGTTGCCAGGATTCCACGCCGGACGAACCTGAAGAGCACGCGCACCATCACATCCCGGGGCATTATCCGGCAACGTATGTGGTGGCCGTTCGCAATCTGCGACACCGACTTGACGAACTGGCTCCACCGCGCCAGGGACCGGCCGTCACTCCGGCCCGGCTCGAACAGTTCGCCGATCTGTTGCAGTGGCTTCCCGGTCTTGCCCTCGAGACCGACATGACGCAACAGCCATGGACACGACTGTCGGAGAGTGTCCGCCGGGCGGAGGCGTTGCTGGACCAATACCGGGAGGGGCTGCTGGCGGCATCATCCGAGCAGAGGCAACAGTTCCGCGAGGGGTTTGAGCCCGAACTGGCCCTGTGGGAAGAGTTGCAAGCCGTGGCGACCGACCAGATCTTTCGCCCAGTCGACATTCCGTCACAGACGCCGCCAAATCCTCCGGAAAACGCCTCGTTGACGGCTCCTTGAGGCCCCGTTCCTCCCTGTCACAAACCGCACCGGTGATTCATGGGTTCAGCCATTGTCTGGAGTGTCGTTCTGCGCGTGGCCCAGGCTGCCCTGCAGGCTGCCCCCTTCATCCTGGCTGGGGTCTTCATCGCCGCGATCTTTCGGCGGTTTCTCGGCACTGAAAACACCCGCCGACTGTTTGGTGGGGGAGGTGGACGCGGGTTGTTGATTGGCTGGCTGATCGGCATGTTGTTGCCGGTCTGTTCGCTGGGAGTGATACCGGTGGTCCGCGAGATGCGGCGGGCGGGACTGCCGGGGGGGACAATCCTCGCGTTCGCCCTTGCGGCCCCGCTGTTCAATCCACTCTCGCTCATGTACGGGCTGACGTTGTCTGAGCCCTTCACGATTCTTGCGTTTGCCACCTGCTCGCTGGTGGTGGTGACAGTCGTCGGGGCCATCTGGGACTGGCTGTTTCCGCAGACGTCACAGCCGGCCGAGCCTCTGCCACCGGTGCGATATGGAGTGCGGCGCATCGTGTCACTGGTCACGGCGATGGGTCGTGACTGCAGCGATGCGAGTGCCGGTCTGATGTTGCTGGGCCTGGCCGGAGTGGGCCTGCTGGCCTCGGTGCTGCCCCCGAATTCGCTCCAGGGGAGCATGAATCATGACAATCTGCTGGCGCCGCTCATGATGTCGGCGATCGCACTTCCCGCCTACGCCAGTCCGATGATGGCGATGTCGCAACTGGGGATGATGTTCCAGCATGGCAACTCGGTGGGGGCGGCGTTTGTGCTGCTGTCGCTGGGGGCGGGGATGAACCTGGGACTCGTGGCCTGGATGTTCACATGCTATGGCTGGCGTCGCGGGGGGGCATGGCTGGGCCTGTTGCTGCTGGTGGTCCTGGGTTTGTCATATGGCATCGATCGACCGCTGTTTCCCCACGGCCAGGAAATCGCCGACCACACCCATGCCTTCGACGTTTATTGCCGGGCGTGGCATTCGGGTGGTCCCGAGCTCGCGCAGATGACCCGTGAACGCCTGCGGCAGGATGCGCAGTTCTTCGAGGTGAAGTCGCTGCAACTGCTGGGATTTCTATGCGGGGTGGGGCTGTTGCTGCGGGCGATTGGGCCCTGGCTCGATGTCGAGGCCTGGCTGCAGCAGCCTGCCCCGTGTGACCACCGACCGGGGCGGTTTGATGTCGTGGTCTCACCCGCTGTGGTGGGCGGGACCATCCTGCTGGGTCTGGTCGCCTTCAGCCTGGTTGGCTGTTATGCCTACTATCCGCCGGCCGACGAGGCGTTCGAGGAGATCTACGTTGCCCAGGGAGAGGCGCTCACCGCGGCCCTGGGGCTCAATTTCGAGCAGGCACACCGCTGGATCGACATCTACGACGGGTGGACCCGCAAGCTGGAGGTCGGGCAGTTCCTGAGGCGGGGCACGCTCTCTCCCTACCATCAGGCGAGGGCGAAGCTGGTGCGCTCGAAGCTCGAATTGCTGGAGCACGAGGTGCAGGACGGAGACCGCGAAGAGGTCCGGCGCCTGGTGTCTGAGGTCAGCAGGGCGAACGCCCGTCTCAAACGGGCGTTTCTCGAAGAACTGCCGTAGGCATGCGTTGCCTCACGAGTTGCGGGACAGGCCGAGCCGTTCTTGCCAGCGGGCCAGTTGCTGCTCGACCGACGCCCGGCCTCCCGAGCCGTAGCTCACCAGGGCCCGGACGGCATTGGCCACCCCCAGCACCTCGTAGACCCCCGACTCAATCTGGGGGCAGGCCGCCTGCAGTTCGGCCAACGTCAGATCGGCCAGTCGGCAGCCGCGCCGTTCGCACTCGCGCACCAGCTTGCCCACCGTCTCGTGTCCCGAGCGCATCGGCACACCACGCTTGATCAGGTATTCCATCAGGGTCGTGGCATCGAGAAAACCCTCTTCCAGCCGGGCGTTGATCCGCTCGACCTGCAACGCGCCTCCCAGCACCACCGCGGGCATCAGCTCGAGACAGGCCACGATCGTGTCATAGGCGTCAAACACCGCCAGCTTGTCTTCCTGCAGGTCGCGGTTGTAGGCGAGCGGCAGGCCTTTCACGAGCGTCAACAGCCGGGGGGCCGCCGCCATCACCCGCCCCGACTTCCCGCGCACGAGTTCGAGAACGTCGGGGTTTCGTTTCTGCGGCATGATCGAGCTGCCGGTCGTGTAGGCATCGGGCAGCTTGAGGAAGCCGAATTCGGTCGTGCACCAGAGAATCCACTCTTCGGCCCAGGTGCTGAGATGCGCGGCGATCAGGGCCAGGCACTGGCAGAACTCGATGAGAAAGTCACGGTCGCTGGAGACGTCGAGGCTGTTCGCCGCCGGCTCGGCAAACCCCAGCAGCGAGGCGGTGAGGTGCCGGTCGATTGGCAACGATGTTCCCGCGAGTGCCGCCGCCCCCAGGGGCGAGATGTTCACCCGAGACCGGCAATCGGCGAGTCGTTGGCGATCCCGCTCAAACTTCTCGCAGTACGCCAGCCAGTAATGGGGGGCCTGGACCGGTTGTGCCCGCTGCAGGTGGGTATAGCCGGGGAGGATGACATCGAGATCGGCGGGGGCCCGCTCGACAAACGCCCGCTGCACGTCGATCAGCAGCGTGTCGACATGGTCGATCGCATCACGCACGTAGAGCTTGAGGTCGGTGGCGACCTGGTCGTTCCGGCTGCGGCCGGTGTGCAGTCGACGGCCCACATCACCCAACCGCTGGATCAGGGCGGTCTCGACATGCATGTGGATGTCTTCGAGGG
>CAIUHT010001049.1 GCA_903898975.1 uncultured Planctomycetaceae bacterium | reverse complement strand
GGGGTCGAGCGAAGCGAACACCCCCGGTCACCCGCCCCCAACCAACCGCTGCACCCCGAGAGGGGTGCGTGAACGCGTTGCTGGCGCGATCGACGCGGGTTGGGTTTGGCCGTCGCGACGCTCCGGACCGCCGTGCCGTGCGGGAGCCCGGATCGCCGTATCCGCCCGCTGGTTGTCCATCCACCACAAACCGCCCCCCCGGGCCGCGCACGACATCCTCCCACAACCCGCCCCGAAGGGGCTGAAGAAATTAGCCGGGGGTCGAGCGAAGCGAACACCCCCGGTCACCCGCCCCCAACCAACCGCTGCACCCCGAGAGGGGTGCGTGAACGCGTTGCTGGCGCGATCGACGCGGGTTGGGTTTGGCCGTCGCGACGCACTGGACCGACGTGCTGTGCGGGAGCCCGTGTGTGACCACCGCACGGGGCCGCAGACCGCATGTGACGACGGTGGAAACGCCGTACCTACTGGTGGTTTGCGACGTGAATGGTCGCGTCAAATCCCGCGTCTGGTTTCCAAATCACGCTTTCACGCACCCCTTCAGGGTGCCAGCCGATGATGGGGGACAGGCACCGGGGGTATCGCTTCGCTCGACCCCCGGCTAATTTCTGTGACCCCTACCGGGGTCGGCCTGTTTCCACCGACGCGTCGTGACCAGACGACATCAGGGGAGCGGGAGCCCGGACCTCCGTGTCCGGCGCTGGGTGCCCATCCGAGAACCCACGTGCGCCCGCCAGGCGGGCTCGCCAAACACAGGGTGGCCCCGTCCCCGCGTGGAACAAGTTCCACGCGACGAATGGCGTGTGGATTTCCAGCGGCACGCGAACAGCGTCCTCCAACGCTGCCTCCGCAGCCGCGATGCGGTCCCGGGTCGGTTTTGGGTCGGCCCCCAGGCAAGTCACCATCGACCAGACTCGGGGCCCGGTCTCAAGCCGGGCCCCGATCGCACCGAACGGCAACGACCGGGGTGGGGCGGCCGTGCCGTCCTACCCGGCCCCCTGCCGCCCCACCCCTGTCCCGCCCTACCCCGGCCCGCCCGGCCGATTTCGAAGCTGCCGAGCCGTGGTGATCGCTTTGCGTTCGGCCGGCTCTCTGGTAACAATGCGGAAGATTCCTCCCCCGAGACCCAAGACATGAACCCGCTCTTTTTCAAAGAATTCAACGCCTACTTCGACTCCAACCGGGCCCGGTTGAATCTTTCCTGCGGCCGGCCGGTGAGCCTGATCGCCGGGGTGGAGACCGGGCAACTGGTCGGCTCTCTGAAAACGCTGGAAGCCGTCGCTGGTTACGCCACCGGCTGCGGTGCCCGGTCGCTGATGATCTCCAACTACCTGCTGCACGGACCCGGGCACGGCGACAACGGCAAGATCGTCTTCCGGCCCGCCGCCGAGGTGCGTCAGGCGCTGACCGACGCGGGGATCGTCGCCCCGGTCATCAGTGCCCACTGCGCCGGCTACGCCCATCTGAGCGCCCACTGGGGCCTGGAGTATGCCGACAAGTTTGTCCCGGCGTCCGTGGCGGCGAAGGGGACGCAGTATGTCGAAGACTGGTCCGAGGAATACATCCTGGGCCTGCTGGAGACCGGCACCGCCCTGGGCATCCATATCTTCGGCTGGTTCTGGGGATTGTGGGGCAACCCCGTGCTGCACAGCGGCTATCCCTGGGTCTTCGGCTGGGATGACATGCTGGCCAAGGGTCTCGAGCGGTTCCGCAACAAGACCGCCCGCATCCGCGCGCGGGCCAACGAACTGGGCGCTTACTTCGCCCACGAGCTGCACCCCGGCACTGGAGCCATCTGCGCCCGGGATTTCGGCCTGCTGCTGATGGCGACCGATTACGACCGCTCCCTCTGCGTCTGGGGCGACCCCAGCCACTGCTGGGCCGGGGAAAGCTGGACCCAGCGGTTCAGCAGCCCGTTCGTCGCGCCGCGGGTGGTGGGGAGTCATGCGAAGAACTTCAAATATCTGGAGGGGGCCTCCACCCTGATGATCAGCGAAGACTGGTCGCAGCGCGGACACCAGTTCTGCGGGCATGGCGAAGGCGAGGTCAATCTCGAGAGCTACGCCAAGCTGCTGCTGGCGATCGGAGCGGGAGACCGCTTCTGCGCCATTCAGGGAGGCGATCTGATGCCGCTGTACAGCGAGGCGGAAGACAGCATCCTCCCCTTGATTGCGCCGGCCCCCCACCTGCTGGGAGCCTGCAGCGCGGGGATCCAGTGGGTCAACGACCACCTCACCGGAATGTCTCTGACCAGTGCCGTGTTCACCGACGGCATGGCGTCGGCGTGAGGTCGCACTCGTCCTCCACCTGACTGTTTCTGCTCCGCTTTCTTCTCCACTCCCGTCTTCCAGCGAGCCGCCATGAACCGCCGGGATTTCCTTGCCCAAGCGTCCACTGCCGCCTTCACGATCGCTCTGCCCACCGCGCTGCGTGCGGCACTGGACAAGGACAACGTCTACCGCAAGAACATCGGCGTGCAGCTGTATACGGTCCGCAAGCTGATGGAAAAGGACACCGTGGGCACCATCAAGGCCGTGGCGGCGGCCGGCTACAAGCAGGCGGAACTCGGAGGGTTCCCCAGCCAGACCGATGCGCAGTTGAAGGCCGCCCGCGACGTGGGGCTGGTGGTGAACTCGAGCCACTTCGAATGGGATTCCCTGGTGAATCCCACCGACAGCAGCTACCAGGACTTCCGCAAGATCGTCGACAAGGCCCACGCGGCGGGGCTGAAGCACCTGGTTGTGCCGTACCTGGTCGACAAGAACCGCACCACGCTGGATGACTACAAGCAAACCGCCGCCCATCTCAACAAGGGTGCCGAACTCTCGAAGGGGGCGGGCATCCGCCTCTCGTATCACAACCACGCGTTCGAGTTCCAACCGCTCGCCGGTGGCCGGACCGGGTTCGACGTGTTCATGTCGGAATTCAGTCCCGACATGTTCTTTGAGCTGGACGTGTTCTGGGTCAAGGTGGGGGGAGCGGAACCGACCGACCTGCTCAAGAAACTCTCGGGACGGGTCGCCCAAGTGCACCTGAAGGATCTGAAACCCGGACTGACCCTGCCCGAGTTCGGCAAGGTTCCGGAGGATGCCTTCCAGGAACTGGGGGACGGCATTCTCTCCTGGGAACCGATTCTCAAGGCGGCCCAGGCCGCCGGCGTGGAACATTGCCACGTCGAGCAAGACCAGTCGCCCGACCCGCTCGCCAGCATCCGGCAGAGCATCAACTACCTGGCGAGACTGTAGGCGGTCACCGCAGCCTGTGGTTTCTCCACATCGTGTTGCGACTCGGAGCCGAATGCGTCCCAGGCGATCGCGAAGTCGATCATTCGACGGATGCCAACCCAGATTGATTCCTGGCCGGGCGGGCGTTCTTTGGCGGGGTTGTTGGATTCGCCCAGGCAGGCCATCAACGTCATGAGTTCGCCGAGCCCCGGTGGTTTCTTCGGCAGTTGTTGTTTTTTGACGACACGCCAAGTCGCCTTGCACTCGCTGTTGGTGGACATTGCCGTGCGGGCAATGTCCGGCACAATCCGGTTGAGGCCGGTGAGGGAGAGCACGTGCCAGGCCGTTGGACGCCCATCCGGGAACCGACGTGCGCCGGGGCCCATTGCAACCTGGATCGGCGGGCCATTCGACCGCGCGAAATTCCATCGGCCACGCGTTCACGCACCCCTCTCGGGGTGCCGCGCTTGATGTGGGGACGCCAACCGGGGGTGTTCGCTTCGCTCGACCCCCGGCTCATTTCTGTGACCCCTATCGGGGTCGGCCTTTCGCAAGCGATAGGGGGGTTGAAGACGACATCGCGAGTGAAGGGACCGCTGTGTCCGCCGCTGGGCGTGCATCCCAACACCCACCGGGGCCTGGGCCCAACACCAGCGTCGCGGGAGCCCGGACCTCCGTGTCCGGCCGCTGGGTGCCCATCCGAGAACCCACGTTTGCCGGGGTGCATTGCAACCTGGATCGGCAGGCCATTCGACCGCACGAAATTCCATCGGCCACGCGTTCACGCACCCCGCCAGGGGGCAGATCGAGGATGGGTGGGGCTGGTCCCGGGGGTATTCGCTGCGCTCGACCCCCGGCTCATTTCTGTGACCCCTACCGGGGTCGGCTTGTTGTCACTGCCAGGAGGGGACCAACAGACACTCCATCGCAAGAAACCATCACCGCTCGGACCAGTCGTCAACCCGCCGCGGACGGCTGGCTGACGCTGCGCACTGCCCCCCGGCACGCTGCATACTCGGCGCTTGGCTGTTTGAGACCTAGAATGCTCCGCAGGGTGGGTCGGCCCGGGGGGCCGATCGGCCACAGGCCGAACCGCCCCGGGATTCCGGAACACATCCGCTGGGTCAGCCCGGCCTGTGCCCGTCTGCGGTTTTTTCGCAGGCGGGGCCGCTGCTCAGTGAGGTCTTTTTCCTCGTCAACCGTACGAGTTCTGAACGCCACCATGCACAAGATGAAAGCTGTCGCCGTCCGTCCTGGCCAACCCAACAGCGTGCACCTCGCCGAGCTGACCAAGCCGGCCATTCATCAGATTCCCAATGGACGCGGGGTACTGGTGAAGGTGCTGAAGGTGGGGGTCGACGCGACCGACCGCGAGATCAACGACGCGCTGTATGGCAACGCTCCTCCGGGGTACAACTTCCTCGTGCTGGGGCATGAGTCGTTCGGCATCGTCGAAGAGGTCGGCCCGGCGGTGAAGCACGTGAAGCCGGGGGACTACGTGACCTGCACCGTCCGCCGTCCCGGGGGTTCGATTTACGACACGATCGGCCGGTCGGACATCACCAGTGAGGAAACCTATTACGAGCGGGGGATCAACCTGCTGCATGGGTTCCTGACCGAGTACTACGTCGACGATGCCGAGTTCGTCGTGAAGATGCCGGTGGGGCTCAAGCACCTGCACGTCCTGGCGGAACCGATGAGCTGTGCCGCGAAGGCGGTGCAGCAGGCGTACGAGGCGCAGCGGCGACTGCAGGTCTGGGACCCCAAGCTGGCGTTCGTGACCGGCTCGGGGCAGATTGGATTGCTGACCACGCTGGTGCTGCGACTGCGGGGACTGGAGGTCTACACCTTCGCCCGGGGTGCGGCTCCCAACCTCAAGTCGGAAATCGTCACCGGCATGGGAGCCCACTACATCAGCACCGCCGAGAAATCCCTCAAGGACGTCGCGGCTGAAGTGGGACGCCCCGACCTGGTCGTCGAGGCGACCGGTTCGAGCGCCGTCGCGTTTGAGGCGATGGAGATCCTGGGACACAACGGCGTCGAGGTCTGGACCAGCATCACCGGCGGTCAGCGCAGCGTGCAGGTCCCCTCCGACAAGATCAACCTCCAGTGGGTGCTGGGGAACAAGCTGCTGCTGGGATCGGTGAACGCCAACCGCCGACACTTCGAGGCCGGGATCGCCGATCTCGCCCTCGGTGAAGTGACCTATCCCGGCGTGATCGAGCGCATCCTCACCAACCCGGTGAAGGGAATCGAGAACTACCGCGAGCTGATGCGCCTGCTGG
>CAIUHT010001048.1 GCA_903898975.1 uncultured Planctomycetaceae bacterium | reverse complement strand
GCTGTGAATTCAGGAACAGCTTTGAGAGCTTTGATCCGAGTCCCTCGGGCGTTGCCCGGGGCTACGGGAAAACGGCCCTTCAGGCCTGAATCGCAAACATACGCGGGGCGCAAACCAAACATACGCCGCAACGGCTCCACGCCCGACGGGTTTCGTGGGTAATGCCCGGGTTGAAGCCCGCGCTACGACTTCTGTCTGCCGGCGTTGTCAACCGGTCGTTCACCCGGCGTTCCCCTGTCCCGTGGTTTTCGCGGAGCGGACGGCAGATTTGAAAACCCCACCGGGGCAGATTCCTGCACGCCTGCAGCCCGAGTTTCCGCAGCCCCGGGGAAAACCCGTAAAGATCCACGCCGATTTCTGTTGACTTTGCTGGAATTCCCGTTCCACAGGGGGCAGAATTTGCTGCAGTTGCATACGGGGTAACCCGTGACAGTCATTTGGTACTGTGGCGGGATGTCAGAGAGCAAACGCACATGGCAAAGAAAAAGATTGCGATCTCTTACGCATGGAAAGCGAAGGAGGGCAGAAAATTCCGGAACGCCGTTAGTCGTTTGTGCGAAGAGTTGCGGAGCTTTGATTTTGAGGTGATCCGCGATGTTGATGAAGTCAAGTTCGGTGCAGATCTAAGAAGGTTCATGCGCAGGGTTGGTCGGGCTGGTAAAATCTGTGTTTTTCTCAGTGATGCCTATTTGCATTCTGAGAACTGTATGTACGAACTGCTGATAGCTTTTCAACGCGACCGTGATGAGGAGCAGAAACTGGCACAGCGGCTCCGGATTTTTCTACTGCCGGATGTGTTGCCTTACGCAAAACGCACTGGGGAGCCACGTAGAGCGTTGAAGAGATTCTGGCAAGCACAGATTACCGAACACGAATCGCTTGTCAGCGAGCAGCAATCGGAGGGGGACGGGCCGCAGCCTTCGACCGCTGCTGCACTTAAAAGGCTTAAAGACATAAAGACCAGCCTGGTCGAGATTCTCGACTTCGCGTTTGGTCATCTTGGAAAAACGGACTTTGAAGATGGCTTGCGGCAACTGAAGGAGGAATACGGGTTGACAGGGCCCCGAAAGCCTGCCGTCAAGGTGACGCCCTCAAAACCTGCTGTCGTGGGGGTGCCGAGGGAGAAGAGGTCGCCCAAAAAACAACCCTTTGCAGTCGTATTTCGCGAAAACCTGCATGCAATCAATCAGATCCTTGCTGCTGATCAGGCTGTCGCGGACCTGTTTCAGCGGGCCAATTCGACGCTGTTCCGCCACAAGCAGTTTCAGGTGCAGTCGGTTAATGCAGAAATGCTGGACCGCGCCGAAGTGAATAACACGTACCAGCGGTTAGCGGAAATCGCTGGCGATCCCAGAGAGAGAATTGGTGACAAACAGAAAATCTTCGCCCTTTGCGGCCAATTGCTGGTCATCTCGATGAGCCCATTTTGGGTCTCGCAGCAGCGCAGTCGGGGTGGCGATGCCCCCGTCAAACTCCCGGGAGGCGGCTTTGAGTTGAGTGTCGGTAAGGACGGGAAAAAGACGCAGTTTGTCAATATGCTTCATCTGGCTGCCGTTGCTGTGGCGGGCCACCCCCCAGATCTCAAACGATTGTTCTCTTCGCCACGTGAGGATGATCGAGCATTGTTTGACCTGCCGGAGGTCACCCCGGGAATCACGCTGCCGGAACGTCGACTGGAATTTCAGAAATTCCTGATTCGCAGTCTGCTGGGGGCAGTGCCTCCCCCCGCTGGGATTACTGAAGATGAACGAGCTCGGATCGATGAGCGATTTCGAGACGCTGTTCGCATGGGGCAACTGCAAATGAAGCAAGGACAGCCGTTCTATGGTACTCATGATGTGCAGAAGCGACTGGAGGAATGTCTTGCGAAGGGCACTATCCCAGCAGACTGTCTGGTTTGGTTGGTGGGCGTGTCCGGCGAACTGGGTGATGTGATGCCGCAGTATTTCGATACGTTCTTTTATCTCCGAAAAGTTTACACGGCATTGAAAAACGCAAAGCCCTGATATTACGTATCGCCTTGACTGACAGGAGCCACGAATGACTGAACCGTTGCGGTCGCGAATTGACCAACTGACGAATGAAACGATTCCACTTCTGCGCCAGGATCCGTGGCCTCAGGCTGAGCATCGCTTTACGAAAGCTTCGCTGTGGGCCCTCGACATGGCGACTGAGACTGG
>CAIUHT010001047.1 GCA_903898975.1 uncultured Planctomycetaceae bacterium | reverse complement strand
TGACGCGGGTGGGGGCTAACCCCGGCAGCCGCGCGAACCCGCGCCGCTTCGACCGCGAGACTCTCGAGGAGGACGCGGTGGGTGCTGACACAGCCCCCGAAGAAGAATCGAGCCTAGCGGAAGAACGCGACGCGTTGGACGATGAGTTGCCCGCGACGCTGTCACGCAGAGGTGCGCTGACTCGCGCGGGGAATAGCCGCCCGGCGGCGCGTGCGACCGAACCCGCCGAACCCACTGACAGCAGCGACCCCACCGAGACAGCCGACACGGCTGCGGACGAACTGGATGACGCCGACGACGCGGGCTTCAGTGGCCGGCCACTGCGGGGGCGTCCGCAACTGCGGCGAGCGGTTACCGCTACGGAAGAGATGGAAGAACCCGCTGAGGACCTTGAGGAGCGGGGAAGCTCGGCTGCAGACCGCCGGTTGGGAACGGCCCGTTCGCGGTTTGAAGCCGATGAGGAGCCGCCTGTCGAGTCATCCAGCGACGACGCCGAAGCGGACTTCGCCGAGCCTGCCTCGAAGAATTCGGCTCCGACCAGTCCCGCGCTGCGGGGCCGCCCGCGGCTCTCTGCGGGGGCCGCTCCGCGGGGCCGGGTGGTGACCGTTGCTGCCGATGACGAATTGGAAGCACCCGAAGCGGCGACCAGTCCGACGAGCGAACTGGAAGAGGCCGACGACGGCTTCGCCCCCCGGAATCGGGCGACGAAGAGTGCCAGCCCCCGTGCGGGGACGCGGTTTGAGAGCGAGGATGAGCCAGAGGCCGAGCCTGTCCCCACCCCGCGTGAGGCGGCACCGCTGGACGACGAGGGGCCGACGGGGGCGTTGGCCGACGAAGACTGGCCGACCGCCGATGACGAGACAGCCCCCTCACAGGGGGGCAATGCGACGGGCGAAGGCACGCCAGGTGAGCCAGGTGACGGAGCGGGTTCTGCCGCGGGCGAGTCTGCGAAGGAAGAGCCGGCGGACGAACCGGCGGGGGTGAATCCAGCCCCTCGCGGAGGGACCGCCCCGGGCGAGCCCGAGGAAGAGCAGCCTCGCCCCACGCTCGAAGAGGAAGAAGACCCGCTGACCGGCACGGGGAACCGCCCGGGTGGCAAGAGCCCCTCGGTGGGGGCCGAAGATCTGGACGACGAGCCAGTGACACCAGCCCCCGCCCGGTCGCCGAACCCCGCGACAGTCCCGGTCACACCAGCACCAGTGCCGGCCCCTCAGAACGATCTGGCCGAGGACGATGAACCGCTGTCGAATCAGCGCCGCAATGGAGTCGCGACCAAGTCGTCCACCGGTGGCACGACCACCAGGGGGAACGGACTGGCAACTCCCGACACGAGCGACGTTCCTGCGGGCACTGGGGGAGCTTCCCGCAAACCGCGTCCGAAGCTCAGCATCGAAAAGCGGGCTCCCGACACGGCGGTGCTGGGTCGGCCGATGGTGTACGAGATTGTGGTGAAGAACTCGGGAGTGGTCGCCGCCCAGGGGGTGACGGTGGAAGATGTGGTCCCCTCGGGACTGCAGATCGAGGCGACCAAGCCGCAGGCTCAACTCGATGGGCGACGACTCTCGTGGCGGCTGGGGACGCTGGAACCCGGCGCGAGCGAGACGATCGCGGTCCGCGTGATTCCCCTCTCGGAAGGGACCGTGGGGGGAGTGGCCACGGTGCATTTCGACAACCAGCGGGAAGGGGCCCCCAGCACGGGTCCCCGCCTGCAGATCAACGTCGACGCCCCCCGCAAAGCCACTGTCGGACAAACCGTGGCTGTCACCTTCAAGATTCGCAACCTGGGTTCGACCCTCGCGACGGGGGTGCTCATTCACAACGTGCTGCCCGCCGGCCTGCGACATCCCGCTGGGGACGACCTCGAATTCGAAATTGGCGACCTTCCCCCGGGAGGTGTCCGCGAGGTGACGCTGCAGATGCAGGCGGCTCAGGCCGGGACAGCCGTCAATCGGTCGATTGTCACCGCCGACGGCGCCGTGAGTGAAGAAGCGGTGACGCAACTCGACCTCATCGGTCCGGCCCTCGACGTGGCCCGCACGGGAACCCGCCGACTCAACCCGGGCAAGAAGGGCCGGTTTGTGAACACCGTCACCAACCCGACCACGAACCCCCTGGCGCGGGTCACGCTGACCGAGACCGTTCCCGCGGGGCTGGAATTCGTGGAGGCGGGCGAGGGGGGGCGCTATGACGAATCCCGTCGGACCGTCACCTGGGAACTGGGCCCACTCGGGCCGCGCGAGGCGCGGTCGGTCAGCCTGTCGCTGGGGACCGCGGGGCGTGGTTCGCAGATCAGCGTCGTGCGCGCCAGCGATCCCTCGGGAGCGAGTGGTGAGGCGGTCGGGACCCTGCAGGTCGTGGGGACTCCCGCCCTCTCGATCGAGGCCCCCGATCTCCCCGGGGCGATCGATGCCGGGCAGGAGGCGCAGGCCACCTACCGCATCTACAACCGCGGCACCGACGCCGCCCTCAACACCCGCGTTGTGCTGTCGATTCCAGGCAATCTCGAAGTCGTGACCGTGGATGGCCCGGTGAAGTACCAGTCGGGAGCGGTCGGTGGGGCGCGACAACGGACCGAGATCCGCCTCGACCCGATCCGCTCGATCGATGTCAAGAAGTTCGCCGAGATTCGCCTGACCCTCCGCGGCCGCGCCGCGGGTGGTGGCCGGGTGAAAGTCCAGGCGGCGTGCGATCAGGCCGCCGACCCCATTCTGCGGGAAGACGATCTGCAGGTCGTCGCCGAGTGACCGTCACTCATTCGCGACCTCATTCCTGAAGAATCCCGCAGCACCCGGACGGCGGTGCTTGGACCACTGTGCCTGAACTGCGGCGATCGGACTGCGGTGATCGGGGAGATGCGATCGGGCCCTCCCGGCGTTCGCGAGATGACTCTGATAGCCGGGGTCAGTCGAGCCCGTGGCGTTTGAGCCGGCTGAAGAACGTGCTGCGGGGAACGCCCAGCAGCCGGGCTGCCTCGGCCTTGTTCCCCCCGGCTCGCGCGAGTGCCGCGACCAACTGCTCGCGCGACGGTTCGCCCGCTTCCCCGGTGGCCCTGGGTTCCCCGGTGCCAGGACGGGCAAGAGGCTCGCCGCGCGGTGCAGCGGCGGCGGAACTTCGGGTCGAGCGGCGCGTCGCCAACCGACGGCGGGTCGCTCCCGCTCCCCGGCGTGAATCTCCGTCGGCAGCACCTGCCGAGAGCAGGCCGGTCAGGTCGCGGGCCGACGTGCTGAGCGGGGTTCCCGACTGCACGGCGAGGGGGAGATCGGTCACGGTGACGTAATCCCGCTCGGCCAGCACCACCGCCCGCTCGATCGCGTTCTCGAGTTCGCGGATGTTCCCCGGCCACGGATAGCGACGGAGCGCGTCGAGAGCGCTGTCGTCGAGGTGCGCCAGGCGTTTGCCCGCCCGCTCGGCGGCCCGCCCCAGGAAGTGCACCGCCAGTTCGATGATGTCGTCACCCCGCTCCCGCAATGGCGGCAGGATGATGCCAATCACGTTGAGCCGATAGAACAGGTCTTCGCGAAAGCGTCCCTGCGCGATCAGTGATTCCAGGTCCTGGTGCGTGGCGGCGATCAGGCGGACGTCGACCTTGATCGACTGGTTCCCCCCCACCGGTTCGAACTCCCGCTCCTGCAGCACCCGCAGCAGCTTGACCTGCGTCTCGAGAGAGATGTCGCCAATCTCGTCGAGGAACAGCGTCCCGCCGTGGGCCATCTCGAACCGCCCCACCTTGTCGCGATGCGCTCCGGTGAACGCCCCCTTGACGTGGCCGAACAGTTCACTTTCCAGCAGCCCGGCTGACAGTGCGCCGCAGTTGACGCTCACCAGGGGGCCGTTCCGGCGGGGACTGTTGTCGTGCAGGGCGAGCGCCAGCAGCTCTTTGCCTGTGCCGCTCTCTCCCCGCACCAGCACCGACGACTGACTTCCCGAGACCTTTCGCACCGTGTCGAGCACCGCCAGCATCGACGGGCTGCTTCCCTTGATGCTGTCCCGCCGGAAAGGAGTCTCGTCGCCCGCCGGGGTTGCGGCCGCGGTCGGCGTCGCCCGCGAGGTGATCTCTCCCTGCAGCAGGGCGATCAGTCGCTGCTGTTCGGCGAGGCGCGAGGTCTTGAGCCGCAGTTCTTCATTCAGCCGGGTCATCACCTGCCGAACCTGCGCCCCCCGCAACGCCAGCTGCAGCACCTGGCCCAGCGAGGTCAGCAGCACCAGGTCATCATCGTTGAACCGGGTCCCGTTCCGCTTGGGGCCCAGCATGAGTGCCCCGGCGAGTTTCCCGTTGTCCTCCAGGGCGTGCACAATCTCGACTTCCAGTTCCCGCAGGATCCGCAGACCGGCGGGGGTCTCTTCCCCCGGGTTGTCGGTGGTCGAACCTGCCGCGGTCTCGGCTTCGAGCAGTTCCAGCAGTTCCGAATCGCTCGAGAACCGCAGCGGGGCCCGTTCGAGCTGTTCGGCGGCGACCAGGGGGAACGCCCCCGCGTCGGTTTCGCGCAGGTACAGGGCGGCGCGGTCCACTCCCAGCAGCTCGCGGCAACTGGTCAGCAGTCGGCGGGCGATCTGTTCGGGATTCTGCCCGCCCCCCGCCGATTGAATGAGTGGCTGCATCGCCCGGTCGAACTGGAATCGCTCGCCAATCATGCGGAGATCGATCCAGCGGGTCAGGCGATCGCGGACCAGGTGGAGCAGCAGCAGCAGCGCGATCACCAGCATCAGCACCATCGGGGTCTGCAGTGGAAACCGCGACTGCTGATACAGCCCCAGTCCGCAGACCGCCAGTTCACTCAGCAGCATGGCGACCGTCAGCCCGGCCCGCAGGGCGAGGTACCAACCCCCACGCTGCACGACTTCGTCGATCAGGGTCAGCTTGTACCGCAGGATGCTGACGGCATAGGCGGCCATAAACAGCAGGCTGGTGGCGAACATGGGAATGGTCGCCGAACCGAGGGCGAATCCCTCGGGGTCAAACCGGGCCAGGTAAAGCGTGTATCCGACGGGAATGGTGGCCAGCAGGGCGGCCCAGAGAATCCAGGCGACCTGCCGCTGCTGGAGCGGATTCCGCGCTGTGCGGAGGCTGTCGACCAGGGCCAGCAGGGTCAGGCCGAAGCAGGTCGCCGCCAAGCCCAGGCACCAGTGAATGCCGGTGACGAGCCAGCCCAGCCAGACGCGGAGTGGCTGCGGGTCGCGACCGAGCAGGTGGTTGGCGTTGATCCAGAGAATGCCGGCGACCAGGGCGGCGGTCGCGGTGACGGGGAGGGCGTAGATGGCCAGCGGGGCGAGCCAGGGGCGTTCGTGCAGCCATGGCTTGGGCTCGGGAAACAGGCAGAAGAAGTGGAGGGTCACGACGGGAATCAGCATCGCCGAGATGGCGAACGGGATGGTCAGCCACAACCGGCCCGCGACCACCCACCAGTGAAAGCCACCGACGAAGCCCCCCATGGTGACCAGGCACATGAGGTAGAAGATGCCCGCCGAGCGATCGAAGGGGCGGGCCCACAGGGCGAGGCCGGCCACGAGCAGAATGCCGAGTTGGAGCACGAACCAGGTGAACGACAGCACCACGTCGCCGGCGGGGAAGCTGTCGAGGGGGAGCCAGCAGGCGAACTCGCGTTGGCCCCGCTGGAAGTTGGCTTTGACGAACCGCTGGCCCGAGCCCGTCTGGCCGACGATGGGAGGAAGCCTGCGGAATTCCTCCGCAAGCCGTTGGCGGGTGATTCGGTCATTCTCGTTGGGGAGGGTCCCCCCGGGGGGGAGTTCAAACTCGCGCAGGTCGACGAGGGCCGAGCTGAAATCGAGGAACGACGAGATGGGACGGGAGCCCAGCTGGATGAGCCGATCCCCGGCGGCGGGCAGCACCCCCCCCGTGGTTTCGGGGATCGCTTCGGAGCGGAGGGAGCGAATGATGATGCCGGGCTGTTCGGGACCACGAGCGCGAATCTCGTGATCGGCCAGCAGGCAGCGCAGCCCGGGGTCGGGGGTGGTGGCGACGAACCACAGGACGAACAGGGCGTAACCGACCGCGAGCGTTCCGAAGATCGCCGACAGCCACCGCCAGACCAACGACAGATGCAAGTTCAAGAGGAGATCCACTCCAGCAGGAGCCACCCAACACGACGACCGGCAACCACCCGGCCAACCCCCTCACGCCCAGCGAAGCACTTCGAGCCAAGCAATCTCAGCCCGGCACTCCCCACCCGACCAACCAACTGGGGCCACCCCCCAACCACGCCCGCCCAATTCGGTGCCACCCTTCAAACACCAGCATCTCGAAAAGGTGCCACCCCCCAACCTGGCGTCCACCGAAACCGCGTTCAAAAGGTGCCACCCCCCAATTCGGCGGCTGGTCCAAATGGGTGCCACCCCCCAATCGGGTCCAAATCGGTGCCACCCCCCAAATCGGCGACTGGTCCAAATCGGCGCCACCCCCAATTCGAAGCCTGCCGGCCGATTGGTGCCACCCCTCAGTCAACCTCCCGATCACCCCCGACCG
>CAIUHT010001046.1 GCA_903898975.1 uncultured Planctomycetaceae bacterium | reverse complement strand
TCGACGCCAGGGCCAGCCAACTGGCGACCGCGAAACTCAGCAGGCCGAGCGAGCGTCGGGAATTCATGGAAGGCGGGGCCGGGAGGCGGAAAAGAATCGGGCCAACCGAAAGGCGGCTGCGGGGCTCGCAGGCCCCGTGATCATAACGGATCAATGGACAGGTGTCAGACGGATGGGCTGCCGCCACAGCGAGGTGGTCGGCAGTCGGCCGAGTGCGTGGAGCGGGGCGGGTCACCCAGGGGGCGAGCCCAGGCTTTGCGAATCATTCGGGCCGGCGAAACCGGGCGGACTGGCCGGGAGCGAAGGTGCGGGAGGGGGAGTTGTGGTCGGGGTGTTCGCAGTTTGCCGGGCGCGCAGGACCGAGAGCCAAGGCCGGCCAGCCGGGGCAGCCCCGGGGGGGCCGGTGGATTCCCCTGGAGAGGAGGCGCCGTCGAGAGCATCCACTGCGATGGTTTCTCCGCGGAGGTCGGAGCCACCCAGGCGGCGGTTGGCCAGCGCCCGGAGAACCGTCCACGCGGCCAGCAGCAGCAGCAGGTGCGTGCCCAGGTACTTGACCGACAGGGCCAGTAATGCACGATTCCACTTTCCATCGCGGTCGTACGCACGGTTCGACCGCAGGTCCTGCTTGATGTCGTAAGAAACCAGGTCATGCAGTTCGCCCACTTCGTTCAGCACGGGAAAAGTCGCGGGTGAGCACAACTGGGCGAAACGGCCAAAATCGACTTCTGTCCTGCTGGAAAAGGCTCGGACGGAAATGACGAGGACAAAGGGACCAATCACCCAGATCAGTAGCAGTCCCAGCATCGCCCAAATGGCGCGTTGATGTCCCTTGATCAACAGCCCGGTCAGGCAGCCCAGGCAGGCGATCAGGGGCAGTTCGATGACGGGTAGCAACAGCGAGTTGGCGAAAGAGAGGGCCACCGACCCGTGGCTGATGACCATCCCCCAGCCCTGCTGCTCGCCCACCCGCAGCCCGCGGAGGTAGACCCCCCACAGCGTGTTCGCCAGCATCGCCAGGCCGTAGGTCTGCCAGACCGGCCACAGGCCGCGAAACTTCTGCTGGACGAGTTCCGCGCCCGTCAGCGGGAGCGTCCGCAACACATCCAGGGTCTGCCGGCTCCGCTCGCCACAGAACAGCGAGGTCGAGACCACGATGGTTCTCAGGAGCGCCAGCAGCCAGAGGGCGATAAAGCAGACCACCTGGACGATGGGGCCCGCGTAACGATCCCGGCTCAGCGCGGTCGTCAGCCCCACCGCGACCACGGGGGCCAGGCTGAGGAGCCAGCCCCAATAACGCGAGCGATTGCGGCGTCTTTCGCGCCACGCCACGGGAGCTGCTTCTGGCAGATCCTCCGAGGCGGTGATCGGCGCGGGGAACTCGACGGCAGACTGGGGCCCAGGCGAAAGATGCTGTTCAGTCGGGCTCGCGAGTTGCGGCCCTGGCGCACCGCCGGAGTCCGCCTCCAACCGGTTGACCGGATGGGCCCCCCCCGGGGGGGGCGAAGCGGGAGCAGCGGCGCGGGCGGCGGCCCTTCGTTCACGGCGTGAGTTCCG
>CAIUHT010001045.1 GCA_903898975.1 uncultured Planctomycetaceae bacterium | reverse complement strand
GGAGAGGCAGATCGCAGCAGCTCCGATCGCCGTGCAGTTTGACACGCGGCCTTGAGCGACGCGGTGCCCCCTCGCTCTCCAGAGCGCGATGCGTTACCGCCGGCCCGCCCCCACGTCGGACCCTCCCGCCGAGAACAGGTAGAGTGCCCGGGGAGTTCCTCCTTCCCAGCCCAGCGGCCACGGGCTTGCGGCTGGCCGGGGGGACAGGCCAATCAGCCAGGTCCAGACGGGCGACGGCGACTCGTATTCAATGACCTTCGGGTCGGCCAGCCCGGTTTTCTTTCGCAGTGCGTCGAGCGCGTCTTCCTCGTAGCCCAGTTCATCGACCAGCCCATTCTCGCGGGCATCTTTGGCGGTGTAGATCTGCCCCGTCGCCAGGGCCCGCACCTGCTCGGCATCCAGCTTCGGGCGCCCCTGGTCAATCACCTCGACGAACTGCTCGAACGCCTGGTTCAGAATATTCCCCCACACCTCCTTGTCGCGATCGGTCATCGGTCGGAACGGGCTGAGCGCGTCTTTGAATTCCCCCGTCTTGAGCGGGGCCGCTTCAACACCCAGTTTTTCCGCCAGTCCCACCACCTCGTAGTGGGGAATGATCACCCCGATGGAACCGGTCCAGGTGGTCGGTTCGGCGAAGATCCGCGACTCGGGCCCGGCCCCCATCGCGACGTAATACCCTCCCGACGCCGCCAGGCTGCCAAACGACACCACGATCGGCTTCTCGACACTCAACTCGCGCAGCCGGTGGTGGATCTGGTGACTGTCGGCGACCAGCCCCCCGGGGCTGTTGATGGCCAGCAGCACGCCCCGCACGCGGTCATCCTCTTTCGCGCGTTTAATGTCAGCCAGGATCTGGCTGGTGAACGGGGGACTGATCGTTCCCGAGATGCGGATGATGGCCAGCTTGTCGGCCGCCCGACTGCCGCCCGAATGGTACCGTTCCTCGGGCCCCTGGAGTCCCGCGAAGTAGTGCCGGTGGTTGCGGTAGGTCCAGAGATTGACGGCGATCGAGCCGATGAGCGCCAGGAAGACCAGCCAGTACCACAGTCGGGCCAACCAGCCCCGCTTGTGATGCAGCACGACATGCACGGGACTGCCGGGCCCGCCCGGCCGCAGTGAATTTAAGAAGTCATCAGTCATGGAAGGCTGTCCTGAAGGGACCACAGAGAGGGAGGCCGCGCTGCTGGCAAGGGACGGAAATGAAAAGCTGAAAGAAGAGGGGCTGAGAAGCTGGAAGCCTGGTAAATCGAACGCTGGGCAAATGGAAAGCTGGAGAATCTGGGCGAGGTCTGCCGGGTGTTCGGGTCGGGCAGGCTGGCCAACCCGTTTGGCGCGGTGGCCAGGGAGCCTGCCTCGGGCGCGAGGAAGAGTGAACCTTTCGCTCGGCGGAATCCCGATAACAGGGACGACCGGGCGCGCATCCTGATGGAACGGCCCCGGCAATTCAAGCTGCTTCCCGGGGATTTGAGATGGATCTTCGACAGACGCCCGCGTGGCGACGCCTGTTTGGTGTGACCCTGACCTGTGGTGTCTGTCTGCTCGCACCCCAGGAGAGCGAGGCTCAGTTCCGCCGGTTCGGATTCTCGCGCTCACAGCCTCAGCCACCACAGTCGCGCGAGGTCGACACCAGCCGCTCTCTCCCCGGCTATTCGGATGCTGGCGATGACGAAGCCAGCGAGCCGGGGTACGCGCGGGCCGAGCGTTCGGCACCCCCGGCGTACGCCCAGGAGCGGAGTTCCCGAGGGGGACTGCTGGGGAAGATCTTCGGCCGGAATCGTTCCAGCGGGGCCGAGCTTCCCGAGCCCCCCCCGGCACGTGGCGACCGGACCGAGAAGAAGAAGTCGGAACTGCTGAACCAGCGCGACCTGCAGCCGATCCGCGAGCGGCCCGTGGTGCCGACGATGCCCGGAGCGGTCACCGGCGGAGGCGCTGACCGCGGCCTGGAAGCCCCGCGCTCGGCCCGGGAAGGAACGGCCCGCCGGGAGCCGGTCGCGATGGAACCTGCCGGTCGGGCGACCATTTCGGGACCCCGGCGGAAGGCAGCCCCTCCCGAGACGTCGACCTTTGTGCCCCCGCCCCCCACCGAAACGACCGACGACTTCTTCAGTGAGGGGAACGACAACGACGAGGGCCGAGCACTCGACCTGGATGGTGCGCCCACTCCGCGTCGCGTGCCTGCGGCTCCTCCGCAGTCACTTCCGCAGGCCACCCCTCGTCCGCTGGCGCCCCCCACAGCCGCAGTGCGGGCGACCCCCATGGAAACCGACGAGTTGGAAGAAGCGGTCGATGACGACATCGCCGCCCCGCTGACCAGCCCGGCACGCCCCGACGCCGACGAGGAGATGCTGGACGACGAGGCCGATTCGCCCAGCCGCGAAGAGCCATCGACAGCCACGCTCGAAGACGTCGAACCGGCGACTGAACCGGACGAGCCGCGGGAGATCGCCGTCCCCAGCGACGAAGAGGAAGACATCGACCGCGCGCCGGCTGCTCAGGGTGCCAAAACGACGGCGCCGGCGGGTGAAGCCGCCGTCACACCGGAAGCTGCGACGTCCGCGGATGACGCTCCCGCGGCCGCTCTCCCCAGCACCGTGCGGGAAGAAGAGGAAGAGTTGGGCTCGGCCTTCGATTCGCCCTACCGCTCGGCCCCGGTCGATTCCCGTGCCGTGGAATCGCAGCGGGTGGAGCGTCCGGGAACGCCGGCGTCGCGGGTGACTCCCCCGGCGAAGACACCGGTGCCGATGAAGTCGGCGAGCCTGCCGACCCGTCCCGAGGCGGGGACACCAGCGGCATCGAACGCCCCCCTGGTTCCGCCGAAAGCTCCGTCGGCCCGGGAGTCGGATCTGCAGCCCGCCGATCCCACCGAGGTGACGGATCGGGCGCGAGCCAACGACGCTGCCGAGGTGGTCCCCACACCGCGGGTGGCCAATCCAGTCGTCGGGATGATGGGCTACTGCCCCGTGGCACTCAAAGAGCAGCGGGAGCTGGTCCCTGTGCAGGCCGGAATTCAAAGCCGGTTTGGGGGCAAGGTGTACCAGTTCTCGACGGAGGAAGCCCGCGAGGCGTTCGACGCGAATCCGCGCCGGTACATGCCGGCTTTGAATGGATTCGACGTGGTCCGGAACGCGCTTGGTGAGCGGCAGGTGGCTGGCTCGCTGCAGTACGCGGCGTGGTATCGCGGTCGGCTGTACCTGTTCCAGTCACAGCAGACGCTGCAGATGTTTGTGCAGACCCCCACCCGGTACGTGGAGTTCCCCTGAGCGGTAGCAGCCTGAACGCTGCACGCGGCTGAGAGAGTGGTTGACCTGCGGGCAGGGTGAGCCTGCCCGCAGACAACGAACGAAAGCCCCCCGCACCGCCGAGGCATGAGACGGCCTGCGCTGATCGCCCTGCTGTGGG
>CAIUHT010001044.1 GCA_903898975.1 uncultured Planctomycetaceae bacterium | reverse complement strand
TGCTCGGGCTCGACCAGCACAATGCGGACGGGCGGGAGAGGCGTGGTCATCCCTGCTTTGCGTGGCGGGCCAGCAGTCGGGACAGGCGGTCGTGACGATCTTCGAACGCCTCTTCCAGCTGATCGAGCACGCGCTGGGCGGTCACCAGCAGACCCAGGACTCCCCCCGGGGGGCTGAAGTCGATGCGGTCAATAATCCGCGTCTGACCGTTGGGTGCCGTCTCGAACAGGTGCTCGTGATGCCACTTCTGGAACAGCCCCTTGATCTGGCGTTCGAGCACGAACGAGTGGGGGGTGAGCGTGGTGATCTCGTGTTCGGACTCACGGATCTGGCCGAAACCCTGCACGCGGAACTTGAGGCGGGTTCCCTGCGCGACCACCTCGGGAGGGTCGACGAAGTGCAGGCCCAGCCCCGGAGGACTGATTTGGGCCACGTTGGCGGGCCGCAGCAGGAATTCAAACACCTGCTCGCGCGGGTACGGGAGGGTGGCCTCGGCCTCGAACGACGGCATGACACAAAACCCAGCGGCAATGACCCCAGGGACAGACACCGCGGCCCTCTCGGGCCCACCCCGGAGTGCCTCCCTTGCGGTTCCCGGCATCGTAGCGGGCCGCGGGCGAACTTGCGACGATGCACCCCATGGCTCCCTGGTCTCGAGAACTCCTTTCCCACTGCCTCGTGCTGGCTGGCCCGACCGCTGTGGGCAAGACGGCGGTCGCGCTCGAACTGGCCCCCCGGCTCAACGCCGAGATCGTCGCGCTCGATTCAATGACCCTCTATCGGGGCATGGACATCGGCACGGCGAAGCCGACCCCCGCCGAGCAGGCCCGCACGCCTCACCACCTGCTCGACGTGCTCGACCCGCACGAGGAATACAGTGTCGCCGATTACCTGGCGACCGCGGCGGACGCCACGACCCAGATTGTGGAGCGCGGCAAACGCCCGCTGTTTGTGGGGGGAGCCGGGCTGTATCTGAAGGGACTGCTGCGGGGCGTGTTCGAAGGCCCGGCGGCGAACTGGCCCCTGCGGCACGAGCTGGAAGAGATCGCCACGCGACAGGGGCCCGCCGTGCTGCACGCGCAGTTGCGGCAGGTCGACCCCGCCTTGGCCGACCGACTCCCCCCGACCGATGTGCGGCGGGTGATTCGGGGGCTCGAAGTCTTTCGGCAGACCGGGACACCGCTCTCGCAACTGCAGCAGCAACAGGGGCCGCGCCCCGTCGAGGAACGGCCCGCCCGGGTCAGTTGGCTGGCCCCACGCCGCGAATGGCTGGCCCAGCGAATCGACACCCGGGTGGAGGCGATGTTCGCCCAGGGGTTCATCGCAGAGGTGGACCGCCTGCGGCGTTGCCCCGGTGGCGTCGGCCGGACCGCCGGGATGGCGCTGGGGTATAAGGAACTGCTCGAAGCCTTCGCCACAGGACGCGATCCGGCGACAACACTGCCCGAGATCCAGCTGCGAACCCGGCAATTCGCGAAGCGGCAGCAGACGTGGTTTCGCGGATTGGAAGAGTGTGCGGCAGTGCCTGTCGAGGGAACGGAATCAGCCCCTGAACTCGCCGAGCGTCTGCTGACCGAGTGGGCGTTGCCGCACGGGTGACAAGACCGCACTGCGTGGTGCGAACCTGATCGCTGCGAACCCCAAACGGTGCGCAGCCATCCGCTGCGATGCCTCGAGCAGCAATGCCTGGCTCACCGCCAGCGCGGTTACGCCTCGGGGAGTTCTGTGCTGGACGATCGCGGTGGTCGGCGTTCCTTGGAAGGGCGGCCCGGCTTGCCCGGTTTGCCCGGTTTGGGACCGCGCCCCGTGCGAGGCCCCCGGTCGCCACGGGCTCCCCTTTCGCCGCGCTCCCCCCGGGCGTCGCCACGTGCATCGGGCCGCGGGGCCGAGCCCTCACCCGATTCGAAACCACCACCCGATCGCGAACCTTTGCCGAACCGGCCCGCGGGTTTGCCGCGCGGTCCCGAGGCTGAGCGCGAACCCGCTCCCGCACGAAACCCACCCCCCGACCGCGGTCCTGAACCAGCGCGTGGTCCGCCTCCGGCGCGGGGGCGTTCCCCCCGCGGGCCGGCACCGCGCGGACCGGCACTTCGGCGCAGACCCTCTGCTCCCGCCCCCTCGAACCCCTCGAACCCCTCGAACCCTTCGCTACCCAAGTCGCCCGACTCGCGCGGAGCACGTCCGGGTCGCCGAGGGGGACGACCAGGCCGGTCGCGCGGCGGCCCCCCCCGCCTGGGCTGGGGCGAACGGGGACGATCGTCATCATCGTCGTCGGGATTGCGGGCGAGTTCGCGGGGAACGTAGTCCTCGGCACTCTCTGGCCG
>CAIUHT010001043.1 GCA_903898975.1 uncultured Planctomycetaceae bacterium | reverse complement strand
TGGTTGTCGCTGAGCACAGTGTGCCCCAGGAACTTCAGGATGCGATACAGCGCGTCGCCAATCACGCTGCTGCGCAGATGCCCCACATGCATCGGCTTGGCGACGTTGGGCGAAGAGAAGTCGACAATGCACTTGAGGGGCTGGGCGACAGGCTCGACTCCACAGCGGTCGTCGGCGAGGTGCGCCTGCACCCGGTCTGCCAGCCAGGGAGTTCGCAGCCGCAGGTTGATGAACCCCGGCCCGGCCACTTCGGGCGGCTCGCAGAGATCGGCCAGGTCGACGCGGGACACAATGTCGCGGGCCAGTTCCTGGGGGTTCGTTCCCAGCTGCTTGGCCAGCGGCATGGCGAAATTCGCCTGGTAATCGCCAAACCGCGGGTCGGCGACCGGCCGCAGCATCCCCGCCCAGGCTTTCGCGTCGGGAACCCGTCCCGACAGGGCCGCCTCAAACCGCTGCCTCAATTGCTGCTGGATGTTCATCCCCGCCCGCTCCTCTCTGACACACGCTCAATGACGACACAAACTCAATCGCAACACCCTCGCAGGGACCGCCCGCACACACCCGGCGATCTTTGCGGCCCCACATCCGATTCACTCACCAGCCCATTCGCCTTGCGGCCCCGAGCATGTATCCCCAGCGAACTGGGCGGGGTCATGCCACCAGGCCACCTCAGCAGCCCTGTGCACGCTGCCATTCGCAGCCATGGGTCGAGTGGCGTCGCGTTGCGAGGGCGACTCAGATCGTTCCGGGCTGGCGACTGGCGGAAGGCGAACGGGCCTGCGGAACCCCCATGCCGACGGGTTCGGGGGCCCAGCGGGCGAAGCCCCCAGCGACTGGGAGCCCGCAGTGGAAGAACGCGGACCTCACTCAGTCTTCGCGGCCGGTTGCCACTCGACTCGCTTGGCGTCGGCCCACAGGTTCTCCAGATCGTAAACACCTCGAGCCGAGGGACTGAAGACATGCACCACCACGTCACCGAAATCAATCAACAACCATTGGGTGCTCTCTTCGCCCTCCAGCGCCAACCGGGGGGAACCAGCCGCTTTCAGCTTCTTGCTGACCTCGGTCGCCAGCGACTTCATCTGTCGGGCGCTCGTCGCGGTTGTCACCACGAAAAAATCGACCAGTGGCGTCGCCTCGCGGAGGTCCAGAACCACCGTCTCTTTGCCCTTCATGTCGTCGGCCGTTTGGGCCGCCAGCAGCGCCATCGGCAGGCCGGCCGAGCGATCGGGGGCTGGAGCGGATGTTTTCTTCGACGTGGCGATGGTGCTGCTCTCCTGGAACTGGAAACGTTGTGATCATTTTTACGTAACAGACGGGACCGGAAAAGGAAAGCGACCGCGACGCCGCCTCACCCCCCACCCGCCCCTCCCCACCCTGCTCCCGCCCCTTCACGACTGGCTGACACAACCGTCACGACCAGTCTTCGCAGCATGCGTGAGGCCGGAGGTCGCGGCCTCGGCAGCACCGCCCCAGCCCAGGTTTTTCCCCCTGGGAACCAAGTGGGTGCCGTGGCCCGCGATGGCCTGCGGAGGTCCGTCCGCCCAAGACCGGGTGCCGACCGGGCCCCCATGCTACCCGGCCACACCGCTCCTCACGGGATCGTGGGCTCAACGCTCCAATGACAGGTTGGCTCTCAGGCGGTGGCAAGCCTGCTCTGGCAGCAGGGGATTCACCACCAGGCCGCTTCCCAGTTCCAGTCCCCCCCAGGAATACAGCCGGGGAAGGATTTCCAACCGCCACCGCCAGCCCCGAACCATGCGGTGCAGTGGAGCGGTGTGCAAGATGAGGTTGTAGTCGGGGGTGTTCGCAGTCGAGTTGAGGGCCTGCAACACCCTCCGCAGCAAGGCCGCAAGCTCGAAGAGCTGCGCGAGCGGTTCCTGGGCGAACTGGCACTCGGGTCGCAGCGGGTGCAGGTGCACCTCATACATAAACCGGCTGACCCTCGGGCAACTGGCCCGATAGTGCTCCGTCTGCAGCAGGCAGAGCGTTTCGTCGAGGGGCAGCGGGCTGGTTGTGCCGGGCCCCCTGTCTGCCGCCTGGTCGTATTCAGCCGCGGGGCCCGCGGGGACGAACGGCAGTCCGAAGATCTGCGAGTGCGCATGGGGCTGCGAGGCCCCGGCCTTCGGCCCCGAATTCTTGAAGACCTGGACCCATTCGCAACGGGGCTGCCGCGGGTCGTTTCCCAGGTCTCGCAGAGCACACAACCGCGCGCGCCAGATCTCCAGCACCCAGCGAATCTCTTCCACGGGGAGATCGGCCAGCCCCAGGGGGTGATGCCGCGTTTCCACCACCACTTCGTGCCAGCCCCAGCCGGGGACCGTTGGCTGAGCCGGCCCGGGCGGCGCGGGAGTGTCGCGAGTCTCCTCGGGAGGAGCAGCCACCGCTGGATAGCGGTTCGCAAAGACTCGAACCTGCCAGTCGGGGGCATTGGCCGGCGAACCAGGTGGCCGGCGGGCCGCCACTTCGTGAGGGGTCAGAGCCTCGGAACCGGGACAAAACGGACAGTGCCGCCTGGGGTCGAGTGGCTCCCCCAAGCCTCCTTCGCGGGCTTCCCGTTCGGGCGCCATCAAGACGACCTGGCCGGTGGCGCAATCGAGACGAAACTCGGGCATAAGGCCGACACAGTCGCGGAGGGGGAGGCGGGGGCAAAATCTTATCGATTTTGGCCAACCACACGCCAACACGGGCCGCAGCAAAACCCGAGGCGCTCGGGGCGTGCCTGGGGGTTCGGCAGGCCAGATTCCCCCCCTGACGGAAAGACCCTCAAAATCGTCAGAATCGGCAGCTTTTCGCGTGCGAACTGTCTCGCGAGGTGATTGAGATGTTAGAATAGTTTTCGGAAATGGTTCCCCGCCCGGGACCTCTCGAACCCGCTCCTCAACACGGTTCGAACCCAGGTCGCGGTGCGGAGGCTGTTTTTCAGAATGAGTGCGCCCTCCAGCCCGAGCCGCTTTCCCACCACGGAAAGTTTCGGCAACACTGCGGAAACCTGCCGCAGCGGGAGCGGTGGCTGTTCTGATTGGTTCCGCCAGACCGTTCTCGGTGGCCCGGGAGTGGCTCGCACGGTGGCTCGGGACCAAACCGGAAGGGAGTCCACTCGTCCAGCGCGGGAGCAAGATTTCGTTTCGAGGTTCTGCTTTCGGGGCCAGCCCGAAGAAAGTGTCCCGCCGGGAGCCTTTCCATCCAGGCGGCCGCGGGAAGCTTCCTGAGCGCCTCCAGGCGTTCGTCCAGCCCCTGGGACACACCCCCCTGGGACCCCAGGCCCGCAGTTCGTGATTCTCTGACTCGACACAAGGTGCAGCGATGATTCTCCAATGGAACTGGCGGCGATGGCTGGGTGGCCAACAGAAGACAGCGCGGCGACGCTCCCAACCGGTGGTGGCCGCCCAGGTCCTTGAAAGCCGGCGACTGCTGGCGGCGATCGGAAACCTGACGCTGCTGAATACCGCCGGGGCCCTGTCGCTCTCGTCGACCGACATCAACGATGTCGAGGTCTCGATCTACCGGTCAGGCACGAGCGTGGTCTTCGAAGGGGGACGGAACACCACCATCACCCTCGGGACGTCGGTTCGCGCCACGCAGACCATCAGCCTCGCGACGGCCAACAGCCTGACGCTCAACCTGGGCCGCGGAATCAGCAAGGTCTCGGTGGAAGGGCTCAGCCTGACCGGCGACCTGCGACTCAACAACGGCACCAATGGGGTCACCGGTGCGAGCATCGTGACGGTCAACGCGGGAGCGACCAACACCAGCATTGGCGGCTCCATTGTGGCCAACCTGGGATCGACGAACTCGATCTTCAACCTGTACGGCAGCCGGAATTTTGGCGGCAGCATGACCGTCGGGGGTTCGGTCCAGATCACGCAGGCGGGGGCGGGTGACAAGCAGGTCAATCTCGCCGGGCCGCTGGCCAACAACCCCTCGGGGGGCCGGCTGACCATCAACGGAGATGTGAATGTCCTGGACACCGGGAATGGCTACTCCGGGCTGCATGTCGATGCTGGCGTGACGATTGGCGGGGGGCTTTCCTTCGACAACTCGCTGAACACGGTCAACGGCAACGCCATCGAGATCCTGTCGAACTCGCAGTCGTTTGGCACCACCTCGATTGCCAAGGCGCTGACCCTCAAGACGAGCAGGGCGCTCTACGAGGGGAGCACCGTGCAGATTGAAGCGATTGGCACCCCGCTGGCCGTGGGAGGCATCGCCACCATCGCCACGGGCTCGGGGGCCGATGTGGTGGAATTGCGGAACACCCGCTTTGTCAACACGCTGGCGCTCAACGTCGGGTCAAGTCCCGACTACGCCCGCGACCTGATGCAGATCGACGGATCGACCTTCACGCTGGGAGTCACGCTGACCTCCAGTGGTTCGGAAGCCCGCCTCAACATCGGCACCGATCTCGCCTACGCCCCCACCGTCTTCAACAGCACGCTGTCGGTCTACATGAATGGGCCGGCGGCCGAGATCTACCTGTCGAACGCCGGGGCCTTGGTCCCCATGTTCGTCGCCAAGTCGAACCTGTCGCTCATCGGGGGTACCCCGGCGGGCACCTATTACGTGCAGGGCCCGATCAGCGTCGTGTCGACCAAGTTCACCCGGTCGAACTTCAACACCACGCCCCCCGTCATCGCTTCCCCACTGGTTCGGGCCTCGCTGGCGAATGGCGTCTTGACCATTGCCTCGACCGACGCCCAGGACCCGGCGGTCACCGTTCGACGGTCGGGAACCCGCGTGGTGATCGAGGGGCGTAACGGCACCCGCGTCGCCTACGGCACGAGCACCGCCACCAGCCAGTCGATCCTGCTCTCGACCGTCAGCGGCCTGATCCTCAACCTGGGGACCGGCATCAACGATGTGCAGGTCACCGGCCTCAACATCTCGGGCAACCTCACCATCAACCAGACCTCGGGACAGTCGCTGGTCTCGATCAATGCCATTCCCGGCAACACCACCATCTCGGGGCAGGTGCAGGCCAACCTGCAGAACTCCAAGTCGACGCTCAACATTTTTGGCAGCACCGACTTTGGCGGCAACCTGACCATCAACGGCGGGCTGAACGTCACCGCCGCGTCGGCGGGAACCGTGCAGGTGAATCTCGCCGGGCCACTGGCCGGGAACCCCAACGGCGGTCTGCTGGCCATCAAGCAGGGCGTGACCTTCAACTCGACCGGCAAGGGAGACTCGGGCCTGCACATCGACGCCGGGGTGACCATCACGGGCAACGTCCTGTTCGACAACAGCCTCAATGATGTCGGGAGCTCGCTCTTCGAACTGCTCTCCAGCCCGGGCATCTTTGGCGAAACCTCGGTCAGCGGCACGCTGACCGTCAGGACTTCGCAAAGCCCCTACGGGCTCGATGAAGTCGACATCCTCGCCATCAACGCGCCGCTGACCGTTGGTGGAGCGGTGGCGATCACGGGGGGACGGGGTCCCGATCAAGTGC
>CAIUHT010001042.1 GCA_903898975.1 uncultured Planctomycetaceae bacterium | reverse complement strand
CTCGCCTATCTCGACGAGGGACTGGTGGCCTCCCCGCGCGGCTTGGAACGCGAGCGGTTCGAGCACCGGGGCTACTCGCATCCCAAGCCCCGCCACCACGACCACTGCAGCGCGTTCGCCGCCATCCCCCCTGCCGCTCCCCCCGGGGAACTCGTGCTGGGGCATATCACCATGTCGAACATCGCCGAGGTCCCGCACTTCAACATCTGGCTCGACATCCAACCGGCCGAGGGCGAACGGTTGGTGTTCCAGACCTGCCCGGGAGGCATCCAGAGCGGGCTCGACTACTACCTGAATGGCGCGGGACTGGTGATTGCCGAAACCACCATCCAGCAGACCCGCTTCGAACCGACCGGGCAGGCCCTCGCGTCGCGGATCCGCCACGCCGTCCAGTACGCCCGCTCCATCGACCAGGCGGTCGATCTCCTCTCGGAACGGGGCAACGGGCTCTACACCAATCAGTGGCTCCTCGCCGACATCAACACGGGTGAAATCGCCCTCTTCGAACTCGGCACCACCGCCACCCACCTGTGGCGCAGCTCCCGCAACGAATGGATTGGCGACACCCCCGGCTTTTACTGGGGCTGCAACACCTCCCGGTCCCCCCGCGTGCTCCGCGAGACCACCCCCGACCTGGCGGGCCGCCCCGCGAACCTCGTGATCCACCCCGGCCAGCGCGATCGCGCCTGGTTTGACCTCTATCAGCAACGCCGGGGATTCCTCGACGAAGCGTTCGGCTTCGAGGCCTTCACCCGCCCCCCAATCGCCGCGTTCTCCAGCTGCGACGCCAAGTTCACAACCCGCGAACTCGCCCGCCGCCTGCAATCGTGGGGACTGTTCGGCCCCCCGATCGGCCCCACCTGGGTCCCCGCTCCGCACGAACTCGAGGAATACCCCCACGCCAAACCTCTCGTCCCCAACGACTGGACCCTGCTCGATGTGACCCCGCCCCCCGCAGCCCCCGTCCTCGCCAACGAACCAATCCCCCCCGCCACCGACCTGAAGGGGAAACCCGCCAGGGCTGACCGCCCAGGCACGGATCCCGGCGACGCTGGCCGCGACGATGCCGTGACTGACGACGCCAAGCCCGACGCCAAGCCCGACGACACGAGTCCCGTCGTTCGTCCCGCCATCAGCCGGATCCTCACTGTCGATGCCAAGCCGTTCCACGACCCCGATGATGAATCGGAACCGACAATCGCGTGGGACGCAAGACACCCCCCGCTCTGGCGCGGGACGCTGCTCGCCGCCACGCCCGCCGATCTCTGGCTGGCGACCGCCTTCGCCGACTACCAGCAGATTGTGGCCCTCGAAGACGCCCAGCAGCGCGCGGCACGAGAGCTGGATCAGCCCCGCTCCCGGGCCGATCGGGAACTGGCGGCACTCACCCTCGCCGAACCCCTCGCCCGCTGGCGGCATGCCCAGCGCCGCCTCGGGCAAGATATCCCCCTGCACCGCCTCCAACCCCACGTCGCCCACAACGAGTGGTACGACATTGCCAGTGGCAAGGGGGTCTGGATTCTGCATCGCCTGCGGCAACGGGTCGGCCTCGATCGGCTGGCCCCGGTGCTCGATCAGTTCGGGTCACAGCATGCGGGCACTGAAGTCACCACCACCCAGTTCCTCGAGCACCTCCGCGAGCAGCTCGATGCCGCGACAGCCGAGGCTGTTCGCGAAGACTGGCAGTCGGTCACTCCCCAGCCCGCCGTCACCGAGGGCTGGCACCTCTTCAGCTTCGAAGCCGAGATCGACCGCAGCCTCATCGTCTACGGGACCCGCCGCGATCGCGCCGCGCTCCGCGAAACCGCGCTCCGCCTGCAGCGCGAAGTCGCCCGCCGGTTCACCAACCACTCCGTCCCGGTGCTCGCCGATACGGAACTGACTCCCGAGCAACTCCGGTCGCAGCACCTGCTGCTGGTCGGTCGCCCGGCGACTCTTGCGGTCGATCCCCGGCTGTTTTCCGCTCTCCCCGCGCAATTTGAAGCGGCCAGTTTCCGCCTGGGAAGTGAGCGTTACGTTCAGCCCGCGGCGGCGGTCGCCTGTGCCGGGGGGAACCCGCTGGCTCCCCGTTACAGCGTGGTGCTGTTCGCGGGTCTGTCGGCCGACGCCACCTGGCGACTGGTCGAATTCGTCGATGCCGACGAAGACCCGCCCGCCCCCATCGTGGTGCTTCCCGCCCGGGGCCAGCCCCAAAAGCGGGCGGCGGTCCAGTAGCCCGCACACCCAGCGCGCGGCTCAGCCCGGCGACTTCGCGGGCTGACCGCAGAGTCGCTCAAGATCGGCAAAGTACCCCGGGTAGGTCTTGCGGGTGCAACCCGGGTCGGCGATTTCGATCCCCGCCACGCGCAGCCCCACCAGCGCAAAGCTCATCGCCATCCGGTGATCGTCATACGTCGCCACCCGGCAGGGAGTGATCGGTGCGGGAGTGATGGTCAGTCCGTCGGGTTCTTCCTCCACCTGCTGCCCCAGTCGGCGGAGTTCGGTCACCACCGCCGCGATCCGGTCGGTCTCCTTGTGCCGGATGTGCCCCACGTTGCGAATGCGGGTTGGGCCGCGGGCGAACGGCGCGACCGCCGCCAGTGTCTGGGCCGTGTCGCTGATGTCGTTCATATCGACATCAACGCCCCGCAGCGGTCCGCCGGTCAGGGTCAGCCCGCTGGCCGACTCGGTCAGCTGGCAGCCCATCTGCACCAGCACCTCCGCGAAGCGGACATCCCCCTGCAGCGCCTGTCGGGTCAGCCCCTGCACGGTCACTTCCCCGCCCGTCACCGCCGCCAGGGCGAAGAAATAGCTGGCGGCCGAGGCGTCGGGCTCGATCGAATAGTGCGTGGCCCGGTAAGTCTGCGGCGTCGCCAGGTACACCCCGGGGGCGGGCCGCTCGAGATGTCCCCCGAACGCCTCCATCACCTGCAGGGTCATCTCGATGTACGGCTCAGAGACCAACTCGCCCGCCACTTCCAGGCGGACAGGGCCCCGCGCACACGGCGCGGCCATCAACAACGCGCTCAGGTACTGGCTCGACAGCCCACTGGCGACCCGGGCGGTCCCCCCCGCCAGTCCGTCCGATGTCACCAGCAGCGGCGGGCAGCGATTGCCCAGTTCGCAGTCGGCCCGCACACCCAGTTGCCGCAGGGCGTCTGCCAGATCACCCAGTGGACGCTCCCGCATCCGCGCGTTGCCGTCGAGCCGGAACTTACCCTGCCCCAACGCACACAACGCCGCCAGGAAGCGGATCGACGTTCCACTGTTTTCCAGCCACAGTTCGGCGGAGGGGGCGGGCGGGCGCCCGGCACACCCCGCCAGCGTCACCCGGCACTCGCCCGGTTCGTGGGTGACCGTCAGCCCCAACCGGGACAGGCTCTCGAGCATCACCCGCGTGTCCTGGCTGTCGAGCACTCCCTCGAGGGTGGAGGTCCCCTGCGCGAGTGCCGCAACAATCAGCGCGCGGTTGGTGATGCTTTTGGAGCCGGGGGGGCGGATGGTGCCGCGGACCGGCCCCGGCACCGGGCGAACAGTGTAAAAGTCGGACATGGGCACTAGACTAGTCGAAACTTGCGGGGCTCGCACGGCTCACGCCGTCGGGAGTCGACCTCCGCCGACCCCGTCTGTCAACCTCCGCATGTCCGAACGGCCCCGGCACCGCTCTGCGGCTTCTTGGGAAAAGCTGTTTTGAGCGGAACCGGCCGCCTGGTGGCGGGCGCAAGTTGGCACGGTCTTGGCGAGCAAGTTGAGGCCGGCTGCGCTGCGGACGCAGCGGCCGGGCCGATCGGCGGGGGAGTGGAGCGTGGCGTCTGGTGAGTGGTTTGCGCTGGTGGAGAGAAAAATGCACCGCGGGCTGATTCTGTGGGGACTGTTTGTCATGGCTGTCGCAACCGTCGCTCGGGCCGACGAGCCTGTCGATCAACATCAGTGGCTCGAAGAGGTGCTGGGAGAGAAACCCCTGGCGTGGGTCAAGGAACGCAACGCCGCCAGTACGGCGGAACTGACCGCGAACCCGCTGTTCCCCCAGTTGAATGAGCGGATTCTCAAGATCCTCGACAGCACCGCTCGCATCCCCCTCATCTCCAAAGCCGGGCCGTTCTATTACAACTTCTGGCGCGATGCCAAGAACCCCCGCGGGCTCTGGCGGCGGACCACCCTCGCCGAGTACCGCAAGGCCGAACCCCAGTGGGAGACGGTGCTCGACCTCGACGAACTGGGGCGCAAAGAGCAGGAAAACTGGGTCTGGAAGGGAGCCAATTTCCTCCAGCCCGGCTACGACCGTGTCTTGCTGTCGCTCTCCCGGGGTGGGGCCGATGCCACCGTCATCCGCGAGTTCGATCCCCAATCCAAGCAGTTCGTCGCCGATGGCTTCCAGTTGCCCGAAGCCAAGACCCGCATCTCGTGGCGCGATCGCGACAGCGTGTTTGTCGGGACCGATCTCGGCCCCGGCAGCCTCACCGATTCGGGCTACCCGCGGACGGTGCGGGAATGGCGTCGTGGCACCCCCATCGCCGAGGCCCCCCTGGTCTTCCAGGGTGAGGCGGGCGATGTCGCTGTCTCGGGCTCCCGTTCGCATGAACCCGGGTACGAGCACGACTGGATCTCCCGCTCGGTCACCTTCTGGACCAGTGAACTCTACCTCCGGCGGGGGGGCCAGCTGATCCAGATCGACAAGCCCGCCGACGCCAACGCGGTCCCCGATCGCGACCTGCTGTTCCTGGAACTGCGGACGGCGTGGGAAGTGGGGGGCCAGAAACATCCCGCCGGTGCCCTGCTGGCGATCGATCTCGAAAAGTTCCTCGCCGGGGACCGCCAGTTCGACGTGCTGTTCACCCCGACCGATCGCAAGTCGCTCGCCGGGTTCACCACCACCAAGAACCACCTGCTGCTGAATGAACTCGACAATGTCCGGAACCGCATCTATCAACTGACTCGCGCGGGAGGCAAGTGGACCCGCGAGGAACTTCCGGGTGGGCCCAAGCTGAGTTCGGCGTCGATCTCGGCGGTCGACTCGGATGAGTCGGACGACTACTTCCTGACCGTCACCGATTACCTCACTCCCACCAGCCTCGCGCTGGGGACCGTCGGGCAGGGTCCCCCCGAGCGGCTCAAAGAGAACCCGCATTTCTTCGAGTCACAGGGCCTGGTGGTCAGCCAGCACGAAGCGGTCTCGGCCGATGGCACCCGTGTCCCGTACTTCCAGGTCTCCCGCCAGCAACTCAGCCTGTCGGGAACCAACCCCACCCTGCTGTACGGCTATGGCGGTTTCGAAATCGCCATGACCCCCACGTACCAGGCCAGCGTCGGGGCCGCCTGGCTGGAAGCGGGGGGAGTGTATGTGGTGGCGAACATTCGGGGCGGAGGGGAATTTGGCCCCCCGCTGGCATCAGGCCGCCCTCAAGCAGAATCGCCACAAGGCGTACGAAGATTTCATCGCGGTCGCGGAAGACCTGGTCGCCCGCAAGATCACGTCGCCCCGTCACCTGGGAACCATGGGGGGGAGCAATGGCGGCCTGCTCATGGGCAACATGCTGACCCGCCGGCCCGATCTCTTCGGCGCGATTGTCTGCCAGGTCCCGCTGCTCGACATGCGGCGGTTCAACAAGCTGCTGGCGGGAGCCAGCTGGATGGCCGAGTATGGCAATCCCGACCTGCCCGAAGAGTGGAAGTTCATCGAGACCTTCTCGCCCTACCACACCCTGAAGGCCGATGTGACCTATCCCCGCACCCTGTTCACCACCTCGACCCGCGACGACCGGGTGCATCCCGGACATGCCCGGAAGATGGTCGCCGAGATGCAGCGGCTGGGCAAGAACGTGCTGTACTTCGAAAACATCGAGGGAGGGCACGGGGGAGCCGCCGACAACAAGCAGTCGGCGTTCATGTCGTCGCTCGCCTTCACCTTCCTCTGGCAGCAGCTGAAGTAGCTGGGCCATACGCCGCACGTCGCCACCGCGCCGCGCGGCGCGGTGTCCCGGACGACGCCTGCGAGAACGCTCACTCCATTCTCCCAGTTGTGCTGCGACCCCGACTGTCGTGACGCAGCACCTCGGGCGCACTCCCTCAGTGGACCGCGCTCTTTGATCGAGACGGGCGGGAGCGTGACGCGATTGAACAGGCCGCCATCGCAGCGGGCAGCTCCCCGTGCAGTTCGCTCTCCCTGCAGTCCGCTCCCGGTGCAGTCTGCTCCCCGTGCGGCCCCCCACCTCAGCGGGCAGGCAACTCAGCGGGGAACTTCCCAGTCGAACCGCGCCGCCATCGGCATGCGCCGACCGGTGCCAAATGCCCGCGCCGAAAGCTTGATGCCCGGGGCCATCTGCCGGCGTTTGAACTCGTTCCGATCGACCCGCGACTGCACCCACCGCACGGTCTCGAGCGGAAACTGCCGGGCCAGTTCGGCGACCGACAGCTCCTGCTCCACCAACCCTTCCAGGATCGCGTCCAGCACCGGATACGGGGGGAGCGTGTCCTGGTCGAACTGGTTGGGCGCCAGTTCGGCACTGGGAGCCTTCGTCAGCGAGCTCTCGGGAATCAGGTCCTTGCCCGCCTGCTGATTCAAATACCGCGCCAGGGCATAGACGTCCCGCTTGAACAGGTCAGCCAGCACGGCGAACCCCCCCGCCATGTCCCCGTACAGCGTGCAGTACCCCACCGCCAACTCGCTCTTGTTCCCCGTCGCCAGGGCCAGCCAGCCATGCCGGTTGCTGCGCGTCATCACGCACGCCCCGCGGATGCGGGCCTGCAGATTCTGATCGGCCAGCCCTCCCGGTTGCGACGCCAGGTCGGCTCCCACGCTGGCTGCCTGCTCGTACGCCCGGTGCATGGCGTCGATGGGTACCACTTCAAAATCGATCCCCAACCGCTCGGCCAGGGCCCGGGCGTCGGCCAGGCTGTGCTCGCTGCTGTGCCGGCTGGGAAGCGCCAGCCCGTGCACCCGCTTGGGACCCAGCGCCCGGGCCGCGACCGCCGCCGCCACCGCGCTGTCGATGCCCCCCGAGAGCCCCAGCACACAATCGGTGAACCCGCTCTTGCGGGCGTAGTCGCGCAGCCCCAGCACCAGGGCGTCCAGCAGGTCGGCCTCCCGCTCGCGCGGGGCGGCGGCCCCGTGGTCCGTCAGCCGCCGCAGGCGACCCCCCGCCTGCAACTCAAACACCCCCAGGTCCTCGGCGAACGGCCGCAGCTGCGCCACCACCCGCCCCGTCGCGTCCATCGCCAGCGAGTTCCCGTCGAACACCAGGTCGTCATTCCCCCCCACCTGGTTCACGAACAGGAACGGCCGCCCATGCCGGCTCACATGCCGCTGGCACAGCTCGATCCGCCGCTGGGGCTTGTCGATCTCGAACGGACTGGCGGAGAGGTTGATGAACAGCTCGGCTTCCCCGTCGGCCAACTGCTGCACCGGATCGGGATGCCGCTCGGGGGGAAGGTGGTACGTCGTGCCCGGCTCGCGGAACCAGGCGTCCTCGCAGATGTGCACCCCCAGCCGGCGTTTTTGGAACACCCGGCAATAGGCCCGCTTGGCTGGCACAAAGTACCGGCGTTCATCAAAGACGTCGTAGTTGGGCAACAGGCACTTCAGAATGGTTTCCTGGACGCGGCCCCCCGCAATCAGGCTGGCGGCGTTGCCGCTGTAACCCCGCGGGACCCCACGGTGGGTCGGATGCCCCACCAGCAACCCCAGGCTGGGGGGCAGGCGCGTGGCGAGGTCATCCACCGCCCGATCGCACGCTTCGACAAACCCGTGCCTCAGCAGCAGGTCTTTGGGGGGGTACCCACTGAGGAACAACTCGGGGGCCACGAGCAGGTGCGGCTGAAACGCGGACGCCTGCCGGACCATGTCGAGCAGTCGTTCCGAGTTCCCGGCGAGGTCCCCGACGACGGGATTGAGTTGGGCGAGGGCGATGCGCATTCGTGTGGCGACCGAACGGTGTTTTTTTCACAAGGTCAAATCCAGAAAGCGTTTACAGCGACAAAGAAGTTTGTCGCCTCAGGGAAAGTCCCGGGCTTTACTGGTCTCAAAACCGGTGGATAGAATACCACACTACCAGCGGGGGGTCTTCTCAAGACCCGCCGACGGACGTTGAGGACTGGTGTCTCAGCCCGAACGGTCTGTCGGTTTTCACCCGCGGTTCCCCGTGGCTGGTTCAATCTTGAACGCTCGTGACGACGTGAGCCGTCGACTCCCGGCCAGTGTGCCGGTGGTGGCCCCGTCGATGCTGAAGTGCGACTTCGCCCGGCTGGACCAGGAAGTGGTCCGGCTGACTGAGGCAGGAGCCCGCGTCCTCCATTGGGACGTGATGGACGGGCATTTTGTTCCCAACCTGTCGTATGGGGCGATGGTCATCGAGGCCTTGCGGGGCCAGACCGAGCTGGTGTTCGACGCGCACCTGATGGTGTCGGACCCGGCGAAGTATCTGCAGAGCTATCTCGACGCGGGCTGCGACTACATCACGGTTCACGCCGAGGCGGTTCGAGACCCGGTCCCCCTGCTCCGCGACATTCGCCAGGCGGGGCGCGGGGCTGGCCTGGCCATCAACCCGGCGACACCCGTCGCCCAGGTTCTCCCAGTGCTCGAGCACTGCGACCTGGTGCTGGTGATGAGCGTCGAGCCCGGGTTTGGCGGGCAGAAGTTCCAGCCCGCCGCCGTGGGCAAACTGCGGGAACTCAAGGGGCGGCTGCCCCCCGGCTGCCTGCTGTCGGTCGACGGCGGGATTGGCCCCGCGACCATCGCGGCGACCGCTGCGGCGGGAGCCTCGCTGTTTGTCGCCGGCAGCGCGATTTTCGATCACGACGATTACCGTCAGGCCCTGCGGAGTCTGCAGGATCTGGCAGCAGGCGCGGCTGTTTCCGCGCGAAGTGCCTGAACATTCCCCCATGTCGCGTTTCTTCCTGGTTCGCCCGGGTTGTACCGAGTTCGACGAACAACAGCGGATTCAAGGCCGCCTCGATCTGCCTCTCTCCTGCAAGGGAGTCGAGCAGGTCGAACGCCTGCTGGCGGAACTGGCCGACCGCCCGCTCGACAAGGTGTATTGTTGCCCCACCGAACCCGCCTTAACCACCGCCCGGCAACTGGCGCAGGCCCACGGCATTCCCTTCAAGGTGTTGCCAGGGTTGGCGAACATCGACCAGGGGTTGTGGCAGGGCCTCCCCTGGGAAGAGCTGAAGCGGAAGCAGCCGCGGGTCTATCGCCAGTGGCTCGAGTCTCCCGAACTGGTCTGCCCCCCCGCGGGAGAAAGTCTCTCCGACGCGGCCGAACGGGTGCGGGAAGCCCTGCATCGACCCTTGAAAAAACACGGACAGTTCGCGATTGTGGCCCCCGATCCGGTCGCTTCACTGATTGCGGCGGTGGTGTGGGGACAGCCTGCGGGGGTGGTCTCGCCCCTCTGCACCGGCCGGTGCGGCACCTGGGAGGAACTGCCGGTCGCCGAGATGGGCTCGGCCCCCAATCTCGCCCCCGACCCCGTGGCCGTTGTCTTGCGTCCCGCCCAAGCCTGATGCTGCCCGTTGGTGGACGGGGCTCGAGCCTCTCCGAATCCAGAGGATGCCCGCGACCATGAGCACTGCCCAGCCCGCCTCCGAGCCCGCCGCCGAACCACGCAAGAAACGGGGCGTCCCCGAAGGACTCTGGATCCGCTGCGACAGTTGCGGGGCCACCGTCTACAAGAAAACGGTCGACGAACGCCTCGGCACCTGCCCCGAGCCCGGGTGCAATCACCACTTCTACGTCCCCGCCCGGCAACGGATCGAGCAACTTCTCGACACCGACAGTTTCGAGGAATGGGACGCCCAGCTCAGCTCACTCGACCCGCTCGGCTTCGCCGACCGCAAGTCGTACCGCGACCGCGTCAAAGATGAACAGGCCAAGACCGGCCTGGTCGATGCCTGCCTCACGGGCAAGGGCTACCTCCGCGGTCGCCCCCTGGTGTGTGCCGTGACCGACTCGGCATTCATCATGGGGAGCATGGGGAGCGTGGTCGGTGAAAAACTGACCCGCCTCATCGAACGCGCCACCGAGTTGCAACTCCCGCTGATCATCGTGAGTGGTTCGGGGGGTGGCGCCCGCATGCACGAGGGCATCCTGTCGCTGATGCAGATGGGCAAGGTCTCGGCGGCCCTCGCCCGCTACCACGAAGCCGGGGGGCTGTTCATCTCCGTCCTCACCAACCCCACCATGGGGGGGGTCGCCGCATCGTTCGCCTCGCTGGGCGACGTCGTGCTGGCCGAACCCCGGGCCCTGGTCGGGTTCGCCGGGCCGCGGGTCGTCCAGGCCACCGTCAAGCAGGAACTCCCCGAAGGCTTCCAGACCAGCGAGTTCCTGCTGGCCCACGGGTTCGTCGATCGCATCGTCCCCCGACAGGAACTGCGGACCGAGATCGCTCGGATCATCGATTACTGCGCCCGCTGAGCCCACCGCAACCTCTCGCTGGGCAAATTGCCTGCGTGCGTTCAGTCCGTGCGTTAAGTCCGTGCGCTGACTGGGCGAATTGACAAGTCGAATGGTCCCTTCGAACTGTCTGGCGGCTGTTCATTTGGGCCGCGCTGCGGCGTGGTTGCGCTCCAGCCATGCGCCATCCCGACACCCGCTGTTGCCCTCAACTTGGGGCACTCCAATTCATCACGCGTTTCTCTCTCGGTATGATCGCTCAGCGAGAATGGTGCGGCCACAACGCCCTCACGCAGGTCCGCCGCAACCGTCGTGACGGTTGCCACCGTGACGGTCGCCGCAGTATTGATCGCTGTCGTGATCGCCAAGGTGATGGTCCCCAGCGGGTGGCACACCCCTCCGGCGGGGCGATCACAGCCGGCCCTTTGGATTGAGCCCCGTCTGTCTGCTGACCACGCCCCCGTTCCTCGTCCCGATCCGACGCGATGCAGTTCCTGAAGAATTTGTTTGGCAAGTCGGGCGAGCCCCCCCGCGTCGACCTGAACCGCCGCTTCGAACTGCTCTCCCGGGTGGGCCAGGGAACAATGTCGCGGTTCTTCAAGGCTCGCGACACCCGCACTGGCCGGGTGGTCGGCCTGAAAATCCTCGATCCCGAAAAACTCCAGAAATACGAGGCGCGATTCCCTCCCCAGCTCAAAAAGCCCACCGAGGGGGAAATCGCCTGCAGCCTGCAACACCCCCAGGTCATCCGCACCTTCGAATGGGGTTACTCCACCGCGGGCGAGCAGTTCCTCGTGATGGAGTTCCTCGACGCCGTCGGGCTCACCTTCCTCATCGATGTGCAGAATGACTTCTTCCAGCAACATCGCCTCGCGCTCATCATTCAACTCGGGGAAGGTCTCGCCTATCTCCACTCGCAAAAGTTCATCTATCGCGATCTCTGCCCCTCCAATGTGCTGGTCACCCAACCGGGTGGCGAACTCAAACTGATCGACTTCGGCCTCGCCGTCCCCAACACTCCCCCCTTCCAGGCACCCGGCAACCGCACCGGGAAGGCCAACTACATGGCCCCCGAACTCGCCCGTCGGCAAAAGACCGACCAGCGGATCGATCTCTTCTCTTACGCGGTCACCTGCTTTGAAATGTTCACCCGCCGCCACCCCTGGCCCGAAGCCAAGAGCCTCGAGTCGGTGGTCCAGCACATGAACAGCCCCCCGGCGTCCCTCACCGATCTCTGCCCCACGATTGACCCCCGGGTCGCCGCCATCATCATGCGCGGCTTGGCTCGCGAACCCCACGAACGCTGGCCCTCCGCCGACGCGATGGTCGCCGAATTCCGAGCCACCCTCCCCAATCAGGTCTGACCAATCAGGTCTGACCAGCCCGGTCTGACTCGCAAGGTCTCGCCAGTTCGCTCGCCCCAGCCGGCGCGCACCAGCCAGCTCACTTCGGTCACCCCATTCGCGGTCGATCGCCCCGTTGCGGCCCGGTTTCCCGCAGGCTGGCTCCCGCGCTCAGCGACTCGCGCTGGCCAATCGCCGCTGGCAGGTTGGCTGGCTTGGGCGGTACACTCAGCCGCGGGCCTCCCCCTCAATCGGGACCAACCCACTGCCGCAGCCCGGGGCCGCTCTTGAGCCCGGTCCCCTGTCACTACGCTCTTCCATCCCACGACCGCCTCATGGGGGGCTTTGTGAACTCATCACCACGTCCCGCCTCTCTCTCCCCCCTCGCCTCCCGACCGGGGGCCCGCATTCGCCTCGTACTCGGAATGTGCGCGGTTGGCCTGGTGCTGGCTGGCTCACCGCTCCGAGCGGCTGAACCGGCCCCGCCCCGACTCCCCCCGTTCAACCTGCGCGTCTACCGCGGACCCGACCAAACCTTGTAGCCCGTGCAGACCCCCGCCGACTGGCAACAGCGCCGGGCCGAAATCGTGCGGGCCATGCACCAGGTGATGGGAGACTTCCCCCCCGCCGAGCGTGGCCAACCCCCGCAGGTCGAGGTCGTCACCGAAATTGACTGCGGCACCTACGTCCGCCGCTGGATCCGCTACCACACCACTCCCGGGACTCCCGTTCCCGCCTATCTCTGTATCCCCAAGGCGCTGCTCGCCCAGCCCGGCCTCCGGGCCCCCGCCGCCCTCTGCCTGCATGGCACCGATGATGTGGTCGGGGCGGGTACTGTCGTTGGGCTGGGTTCCCGCCCGAATCGTCAATACGCCGCGGAACTCGCCGAACGGGGCTGGGTCACCCTCGCCCCCAACTACCCCCACCTCGCGGGTTACCGTCCGCCGCTCGAAGCGGCGGGCTGGGCCAGTGGCACACTCAAGGCAGTCGACGACAATCGCCGGGGCCTCGACCTGCTCGATTCGCTCCCGTTCGTGCGGGCCGGGCAGTACGCCGCCATCGGTCACTCGCTCGGTGGTCACAACGCCGTCTACACCGCAGTCCTCGACAACCGGCTGGTCGCCACCGTGTCGAGCTGCGGCCTCGATTCGTACCCCGACTACTACGGCGGGAAAGAGGCGAACTGGCAGCCGGGCCGGGGTTGGACTCAGCATCGCTACATGCCCCGGCTGGCCGACTACCGCGGCCGCCTGGCTGAGATCCCGTTCGACTTTCCCGAGCTGATCGCCGCCCTCGCACCCCGGCGAATGCTCATCATCGCCCCCACCCGCGATCACAATTTTCGCGCCGACAGCGTCGATCGCCTGGCCGCCGCCGCCCAGCCCATCTTCGAGCTGCACCAGGTGCCCCAGCACCTGCGGGTCGAACACCCCGATTGCGAACATGACTTCCCCCCAGACATGCGGCAGCTGGCGTATGAGTTCCTCGAACAGGCTCTCCCGCCCCCCCCAGCGAAGCCCTAGCCCTCCTCTCTTAATCAGCCTGAAAACTCGCCTCTCCGGCCCCCCGCCTGCCACCGTCCGCCGAGCCACTCCATCGTGACCACCCCCTCCGACTCCAGTTCCACTTCGCTGTCGCAACTCGCGGAGCGGCGGCTGCTGGTCTGCACCGCCTGCCGGGGGGCACTCGCCTGGCAGGCCGACCCCAACTGGCTCGCCAGCCTGCACGCCGGCAAGAATGTCGAAAGCCCCGCCACGCGCCCCGCGGGAGCCTCGGCGACCAGCCCCTCCGCCGCGCTCTGCTGTCAGTCACCCGAGTGTCGCCGCGTCTACCTGGTCTGGGATGGCATTCCCAATATGCTCGCTCCCGAAGCCGCGCGACTCACCGCCGCGTCGTGACAACCCCGCCCACTCCTCTCCCGTTTCTCGTACCACAGCCTGAGGAATCGGCCAACGCACGCTCCATCGCTGTGCCAGCGCGGTGAAAGGCGCCGGCCTCGACCCACAACTCTTGCGGCGACGTTGTCACAGCCACTGCATTCCGGTCATCCAACCCCAGCCCTCTCACCCACACGCTGCGGACGATCTCGCCCCTCTCCCAGGTCTCAGGCTCTTGCGTTCGACTTCGCGCTTTTCGATCGGGTGCCTCTTGCGGAACCTGTCATCATGATCATGCCAACCTCGGCACGCCCCTCATCGCGTCCCCCCTCCCCGGCCATGGTCGTCGGGATGGTCATGGGCCTGGTCCTGCTGGCGGTGATCACCTGGGGTCCAGGGTCGTGCACCGCCGTGGCCCACGGGGAAGTCACCCCCGCCGCCAGGAATCAACAGTCTCCCCCCGCGAAGAGCTCTTCCACAAAGACGCCGGACAAAAAGGGAGCACGCGCGACTGGCGTTAAAACGCCCGGGTCGGCCGGCAAAACCGATCCCGCTGCCGCTGATCCCGACGACCGCGACGCACCTCCGCGGACGCGCCGCCCAGCGAAGACCGACGACACTCAAACCTCTCGCCTGACCCTCCAGACCCCCGAACCCGGGTTCCTGGTCGAAGTCGACGGAGTCCTCGCCCGCGACGAAACCCCCGAGCAACTCCCCCTCGCCACCCCCTGCCAACTGGTGCTGAAGCCGGGCCCGCACACTCTCCGCCTGGTCCGCCGCCAGTTCAAAGACCTGGTCCGCGAGTTCGTCGTGGTCGACGATGAAGTTCTCGGACTCTTCCCCGAGTACGACCCGTTTGGCGAGCCCGCCGGCTTTTACGCCTCGCGGTTCGCCGACGTCCCCGTGGGTGAGCGGCTCGACCTCGCCGACATCAACAACCTGGGCCCCGCCTGGGACCCCTGGCTCTCCTCCGACGGACTGCAGTTGCTGTTCGCTGGGGAGCTGGAATCGGCGCGAGGCCTGTTCCTCAGTCGGCGGGCCGGAGTGGGCGACGACTTCGGCCCCCCCCAGCTGCTCCAGCGCAGTTCGGAACCACTCGCCAGCCCCAGCCTCTCGACCGACGGCCTGCTGCTGGCCTACGTCCAGCGCGACCGTCCCCAGATCCGCTCGCTGCTCCGCGACGATGTCGAGCAGGCGTTCCGCCCCGGCCCCGCGTTGCACTTCGACGAAGACGAACGCCTGCGCTGGCCCCTCGTCGGACTCTCGCCCGATGGCAACCGCCTCTACTGGCAAAGCTGGCGCGGTGGCCGCCTGGTCGGCACTGGCCTGGCCACCCGCAAGACGCGGGCGGGGGAATTCCGCCGGCAGGAACAGGCTCCCGAGCTCCCCGGCGGACAACCCCGGTTTTCAGCCGATGGCGAACGCGTCTACTGGCTCGACGGGCAGAAGTTGATGCGGGCCGATCGCCGTCGCACGTCGGGCCCACGCCCCGCCCCCAACGCGACCGCCACGACCGATCTCTTCACCGCGCCCCGCCTGCTGTGCACGCTCCCGGAGGACGCGTTGGCGGTCGAGGCCCAAGCCCGGCAGTTCTGCCTGTCCGACGACGAAACCTGGCTCTGGGGCAGTGATGGTCCCCGTGGCCGAGAGGCGCTGTTCGCACTCAAGATCCAGGCAGCCCCCACTCATGGCGTGGTGGTTCGTGGCCGCTCGGTTCCTCACGAGCCCCCTACACCTCCTCCCGATCCCTCCGCTCCCCCTGCTCCACCCCCCGTCGCCAAACCAGCCCCCAAGCTGGCGCCGCTTCCCTACTGGGAGTTCCGCCGGGGTTTCGAGCGGGCCCTCGCCGATCTCGACTGGCAGACCGCCGGCGAACTGCTGACCGCCGCCAGCGCCGATCAGGCACTGGCCGAACAACGCACGCTGCTCGAGTGGGACACTGACGAACTCCGGAACGTCACCGAGTTCTGGACCCGACTGGAACGCAACTGCGGCACACTAAAAGCGGGCGAGTCGCTGCGACTGCGGGGCAAGCCCCAGGTCTTCGACAGCTACGCCGACGGGGTGCTCCAGGTGCATCCCGCCACGGGCGATGCGGTGAGCGTGGCCCTCCGTGACCTCCCGGCCCTCGACCTGCTGACGCTGGGCGAGCGGGGGCTGGAGCGGAGCGACCGCGAAGGCCAACTGCGCTCGGCGGTCTTCCTGGCGGTGACCGGACTGGCGACACCGGCGACGCTCAACCCCCGCCTCCAACGGGCGGGTGACCTGGGCAAGCGGTTCACCGAGAATCAGCTCAATCGTCGGCTGCGGGAACTCAAGGCCGAAGCCGAGCGGGGACAGATTGGCCGGGCCCTGGTCCTGGTCGAGCAATTGCAGCAGGCGGCCCCGAAGTCCGACCAGGCCCGGTTGGCACTGGTTGAGCGCGATCTGTTCCCCGGCAAACTGGTCTGGAAGCCCCAGGGTGGCCAGCAGTGGAGTCAGCCGACTCCCGACAGTCACCAGACCACCACCGCCCGTGCTCCCGGATCCATCCTGGCGCTGGCGGGACCGCTGGGGAACTTTCGCCTGACACTCGAATGGAAGACCGAGGGTGCGACCGCCCAAGGGGGCGTCTGGTTCCGCTACGCCGGGCAGGGGGATCTGCGCAAGAACGCCTGGAAAATCGTGCTGGCCAACGACGCCGCGACTGGGGCGAGCGATCGCTTCGCCACCGGGGCACTGTTTGGCATGAAGCCCCCCACCGCCAATCGAGCCAAGCCCGAGGGGGAGTGGAACACGCTCGACCTGACCGTTCGCGGCGAAGAACTCAAGCTGCTGCTCAATGGCGAACTGACGACCGAGGCGATTCTGAACGATCCCAACATTCCCCCCGCGGGCATCCTGGCCCTCGATGGCGAGTTTGGAGGAATCACCTATCGCAAGATCCTCGCCTACGAACTCCCCGAGACCGAGTAACGTCCCGGTAAGACAGCAGGGACCCTGGCTCCCCGCAGAGACGCCCGGCGCGCAGGCAACTCGTCCCCAAGAGCCACCGTCCCAGCGCACGACCAACCCGTCCCGTGGCGACCGACCATTCCATCTCAGGCGAGGATGCGGACCACTTCACGTTGCAGTTCACCACCGGTGACGTGGGCCTGCAGGGCGTCGTCCAGGAACACGTTGACCTCACTGCGGACGCCGAATTCGGGAAGGTAAATGCCCGGCTCGATCGAAAAGCAGGTGCGGGGCAGCAGCAGGCGCTCTTCGTGCGTTTCGAGGTTGTCGATGTTGGCCCCGTTGCCGTGGGTCTCTTGGCCGATGCTGTGACCGGTCCGATGCACGAAGGCATCACCAAACCCAGCCTGGGTGATGACATCGCGGGCCGCCTGGTCGACCTTCCAGCCGGGGAGTCGCTCGTGGCTGCGGGTGGCGTGCCGCACGCGCTCGATGGCGGCATCTCGGGCGGCAGCGACGATGGCGAAGACGTGCGCGTAGTGGGCGGGGACTTCGCGGCCGACAAAGCCCACGCGGGTCAGATCGCTGTAGACCGCGCGGGGCTGCTTGAGCTTGCCCCACAGATCGACCAGCACGCAGTCGCCCGCGCGGATGGGGGCCTCGCCAGTCTCGTAATGCGGATCGCCCCCATGCGCGTTCACGCCGACGATGGGGGGATGGCTGGTGGTCAGACCGTGCTGCTCGAAGTGGTCGAGAATCAGGTTTTGAACGGCCCGTTCGGTGGTCTGCCCGGTGGCCGAGACTTCACTGGCGATGAACTGCCAGACGCGGGCGTACGCCGAGTCGGTATGCCGGGCCGCCTCAAGGTGCATCTGCCACTGCGCCTCATCCCAGGCCGCTTCGAAGGTTGAGATCAGGTCGCCCGAGGAGGCGACTTCGCCCCCCGAGGCCCGGACCAGTTCCACGAACCCGGCATCGACGCGGGCGACATACGGGTTGGCGTTCCGCGGGGAGTACTCCATGGCAATCCGCCGGTGGTTGGCGACCAGGCGGGCGACCCCGGCTTCAAACTCCTGCCAGCGGAGATAGATCAGGCGTTCGCCCGGGAGCGAATCCAGGGCCCCCGGCTCGATGCGATGGACCAGCTTGATCGGGTCCCCCTGGGCCGGGATGAGGTAGGCCCACCGCCGGGAACCGAGGGGGGTCTCACCCAGCCCCAGGATCCGGCGACCGGGCAGATTGCTCCCCCGAAAGTCGTAGATCAGCCAGGCGTCAAACTGAAACGAGGCCAGGGCGGCCTGGATCGCGGCGACAGAGAACACAGCGGGGGGATCCACAGGGGCGAGCAGGTGACGGCGAAATCACGGGGGCACCCAGCCAGGCCAGGTCACCCCCACCGAAGGCCCAGTATGCCTGAGACCGCCCGCCAACCCAAGCCCACCCACCCTCCCATCAAAAAAGGGGTCATTCTACTTTTTCGAAAAAGTAGAATGACCCCTTTTTGCTCTGTCCCCTTTTTGGCAGCGTGGAGCTGCCGGCGGGGGATCGCTCAGTTGGTTCAGGCGGGGGGGGTGGTCTCGGGCTCGTTCGCCGGGGCCTGGTCCGCAGGTTCCGCTGGCACCAGACCCTCGGCAGCCTCCGCCTTGGGGGCCACTGGCTGTGCCGCCCCCTCCTGGAGTGGGCACACCTTCGGCGCCGGTCGCATCAGGGCGGCCCGCGTTCTTCCGGTTACCGCGTCCACCTCCTGGCAGACAGGAACCAGCAGCGATGGACCATCGAACGGTGGCGTGCCGTGCTTCACCCGCGGGTCGGTCAGCATCTTCATCAGGTGAATCACCGCGTCCCGGGGACTCATCTGGTACTGATCAACCACGGGGGACTCCGGCACGTCCGTTTCGATCGGATTGGGAGGCTCCGAAATCAGCGCCGCGTGCAACAGCCGATTCGTGTTGTTCAAGTTGTTCAATGGCTTCT